>NZ_JBWQOJ010000042.1:0-27591 GCF_056591795.1 Maritimimonas sp. 2210JD6-3
GTCTTTTCTCTTAACTTTAAGAAATAAGTGCTTATTTATTGATAATTATTTTTTGCTTGCAAAACCTTTATCTGTTTCAATTCCTAGAAAATATTTAAATAGAAGCCACAAAAAAAACGTCATTGCGAACAAAGTGAAGCAATCTTTTTAAACAGATTACTTCGTCTTCAGTCTTCGACAAACTCAGACTGACACTCCTAGTAATGACGTTTAACATATTTATAATTCAGAATAGAAACTCATAACTTTTACAGCGTCCCTCTATTCGCTTGTTCTCTTTCTATCGCTTCGAATAGAGCCTTAAAATTACCAACTCCAAAAGACTGAGCACCTTTACGCTGTATAATCTCAAAGAACATCGTAGGTCTATCTACTACAGGCTTAGTAAAGAGTTGTAATAAATACCCTTCTTCATCTCTATCTATTAAAATGCCATGTTTTTTTAATACCTCAACATCTTCATCGATTTTACCAACACGTTCTAATAAATCATCATAATAAGTTTCAGGTACATATAAAAATTCTACACCTCTATCTCGCATAGCAGATACTGTTTTTACAATATCATTGGTAGCAACGGCTATATGCTGTACTCCTGCTCCATTATAAAAATCTAAATATTCTTCTATTTGTGATTTCTTTTTACCCTTTGCTGGTTCATTTATTGGGAATTTAATCCTACCGTTACCATTGCTCATTACTTTACTCATAAGCGCTGTGTAGTCTGTAGAAATATCATCATCAGTAAATGAAATGATCTGTGCAAAGCCCATGGTTCTTGCATAGAACTCACACCATTCTTTCATTTTACCCCAACCTACATTACCCACCATATGATCTATAAACTTTAAGCCCACAGGTTCAGGGTTATAATGCGATTCCCATTTTTTATAGCCTGGTAAAAAGACACCCTTATAATTTTTACGTTCAACAAAAATGTGCACGGTTTCACCATATGTATAAATACCTGAACGAATTACATAACCATGTTCGTCTTCTTCTTTAGTAGGCTGCATAAAAGGTTTTGCACCTCTTTTGGTTGTTTCTTCAAATGATTTTGTGGCATCATCTACCCAAAGTGCAACTACTTTTACACCATCACCATGTTCTTCAATATGTCTATTAATCTCTCCTCCTTTTTCTAACGGAGTAGTCAAAACCAAGCGAATTTTATCTTGCCTCAACACATACGATACTCGATCTTTCAATCCAGTTTCTAATCCGGCAAATGCTTCAGATTGAAATCCGAAGGCTGTTTTGTAGAAATGTGCCGATTGTTTCGCATTACCAACATATAATTCTACATAATCTGTTCCGTTTAACGGAAGAAAATCTTCTGCTTCTTCAAATATTTTTTTTATACCGTATTCGGTATTTTGTAAATCTGTTAAATCTTTTATTCCTGCCATATCTTTTTAATTTAGAATGTCATGTTGAGCGCAGTCGAAACATCTCATGTTTAGATTTCACTTTGCTCAGAATAACATTTTTTATGGATTCCTGCCTTCGCAAGAATGACAATTTTATAGTTTTTTTTAATGATTTTCATCTAACCACGACAAATGGTAATCTCCCGTATCAATTTTAATTGCTTCTTCGGTAACCATTAATGGTTTAAAAGTATCTACCATAACTGCTAACTCTTCTGTTTCGGTTTGGCCAATACTTCGTTCCATAGCACCAGGGTGTGGCCCATGTGGAATACCCGCGGGATGCAATGTAACTTGACCAATATCGATGTTATTTCTGCTCATAAAATCACCATCAACATAATACAGTACTTCATCAGAATCTATATTACTATGATTATAAGGAGCTGGTATAGATTGTGGATGATAGTCATACAATCTTGGTACAAATGAACAAATTACAAAAGCACTTGTTTCAAATGTTTGATGCACCGGAGGCGGTTGATGTACTCTACCCGTAATAGGTTCAAAATCGTGAATTGAGAACTTATATGGATAATTATAACCATCCCAACCAACAACGCTAAAAGGATGATATGCATACACATATTCGTGAATCATATCTTCTTTTTTTACCTTTAAGATAAAATCTCCTTTATCTGAATAGGTTTCTAATTCACTTGGCGGATGCATATCTCGTTCGCAAAAAGGTGAATGTTCTAAATGCTGTCCAAACCAGTTACGATAACGCTTTGGTGTATAAATAGGATGTTTAGATTCTACAATAAATAATCGATTGTCTTCGGTATCAAAATCTATTTGATAGATCATACCGCGTGGGATTACCAAATAATCACCATATTTAAAATCGATATTTCCTAAAAATGTTCTTAGTTTTCCTGTTCCTTTATGAACAAAAATCACCTCATCAGAATCGGTATTTTTATAAAAATAATCTCGTAACGACTTTTTTGGAGCAGCTAGAATGATCTGACAATCGTTATTTACTAAAATTGCTTTTCTGCTTTCTAAAAAATCATTGATTGGTGGCACTTTAAATCCGTCAAGGCTTAAAGCTTTCATATTCTTTTCAACAGCGATCTTTGGTGCTACACTATACGATTTCAATACTTCTTTAACCTGTGTTGGTCTGTGTGTATGATATAATAATGATGACATTCCGTCAAAACCAATAGTGCCAAATAATTCTTCGTAATAATGATTCCCTTCAGGGCTTTTAAAAATAGTGTGCCTCTTTTGAGGTATAGTACCCAATGTATGATATCTAGGCATATTATATTGTTTTAATGTTATGAATATTAAAGTTTACTAATCGAATAGTAATCTTCATTCAGGATTTCTCTTCATCAAGAATTTAAGAAGTAGTAATAATTCTTTAAAAGACGTATTCATCTTTAGTAACATTAATTACCCAAATATACGTAATAATTTTTAGGATTCTGGAGCTAACTCAACCTCTAATCCATCTAATTCAAGCGTCATAGGTATTTGACAGCCTAATCTACTATTGTCTTCTACATAAAATGCTTCAGCAAGCATCGCTTCTTCTTCATCTCCTTTTTCAGGAAGTTCATGATCTGATTTTACATAACATTGGCAAGATGCGCACATAGCCATACCGCCACAAACACCTATAGTACCTTCTGGTGCTAACTCATAAGAACGAACGACTTCCATTAAATTCATAGCCATATCTGTAGGCGCTAAAATTTCATGAGTTACTCCTTCTCTATCTGTTATTTTTACTTTTATATCCATAAAAAAGTATCTAGGAATTAGTATTATTATTTCATTGATTTTATTAATCTAAAAATTATTCTAGCTATTTTATTTGATTGCGAAATTAGTTTTTTTTTGAAACAGAAACTTTTGTGATTAGATTTCTAAAGGAAAAATCTTTATTTGTATTAAAATACTTGTAAATTTCAAATTGAAAAAAATCTTGAGTATTTTGCTAAGCAATAATATCTTCAAATTTTTGAATTGCTATATTACTAATTCCTAACTCCTAGTTTCTAATTCCTTAAGTTTTCTTCGCAATACTTTAGCTCGTTTGTCTTCTCCATCATGGCTCCAACCTGGAGCATAAAATATATATTTTAATTTATCAGATAATTTATTCGCTCTCTTAACATCCTTTATAATAGAAGCGTATTCGTGTGTTGCAACTTTAACAGGATGGTAAGTTCCTATATTTACGGTTAATCCATATACTGGATGATCAATTTGTTTAACTTCTTCAGAAAATGTGCCAAAAATTCGATCCCAGATAATAAAAATACCAGCATGATTACAATCTAAATAACGTATGTTGGAAGCATGGTGTACTCGATGGTGCGAAGGTGTATTAAAAATAAATTCTATGGGCTTTGGTAGCTTATTAACTAATTCTGTATGAATCCAAAATTGATAGATAAGGCTAATTCCCATCATGGTAAACATCATTAGAGGGTCAAAACCAAGTAATGGAATCCACATCCAAAATAAAAATTTATGAATGCGCTCCCCTACACCTTGTCGTAAAGCAGTCCCAAGGTTTAGATATACCGATGAATGGTGTGGCACATGACCTGCCCAAAATAAACGTACTTCGTGATTCATTCTATGAAACCAATAATAAGCAAAATCGTCTGCAAAAACCAGCAGTAACCAAGCCCACCACTGTCGTTGCACGATATCTTTTAAAGGACTTAATTCATGTAAATAAAAAAAAGCGATAAATGCAAGTGTTTTAGGTATAAATTCAACAATACCAGAGAATATCATCATTAACAAAGAGACTCCTGTATCTTTTACATAATACTTTTCTTTGGCAATAAAATATTCTATTACCATAGAAATTAGAAATACTGGTATTGCAAAATAGATTAGTTTATCTTGAGATAATTGTTGTATGTATTCTAAAAAGGTCATTTTTTAAAGACTTCTCGACTGCGCTCGAAGTGACATCTATAGTTTTATCTGGATTCATCTGGATTCCTGCTTGCACAAGAATAACAAGGTAATTTATTCAATTTTCTTAACTACAGCTTTAGGAGCTTCTTTCTTAGTACCATCAAAACCTTCTACACCACCAACAGTAGTATATTTCATTACATATTTCTTATCAGGATGAATATGTTTATAAGCACTCTGACACATTAAAGTTGCTTCATGAAATCCGCATAATATTAACTTTAGCTTACCAGGATAGGTATTCACATCACCAATAGCATAAATACCTTCGATATTTGTTTGATAATCTAGTGCATTGTTCACTTTAATAGCATTCTTCTCGATCTCTAAACCCCAATCTGCAATGGGTCCTAATTTAGGTGATAAGCCAAACAAAGGGATAAAATAATTGGTTGCTAATACAAAAGGTTCTTCACCTGACTTATGCACTTCAACTCCAGTAATATGTTCCTCACCAACAATTCCTTTCACCTCTGCAGGTGTTATTAATTTGATTTTTCCTTCATTTTTTAATTCTTGTACCTTATCAACACTGTCTAAGGCACCTCTAAATTCATTTCTACGGTGAATTAAAGTGACTGATTTCGCTACATCGGTTAAAAAAATAGACCAGTCTAATGCAGAATCTCCGCCACCAGCAATAACCACGTCCTTATCTCGATATAATTCGGGTTCTCGAATCATATATTGAACTCCCCCATCATCTTCAAAATTAGAAATATTAGGAATTGGTGGCTTTCTTGGTTCAAAGCTTCCTAAGCCACCAGCAATTGCAACTACTGGAGCTATGTGTTTAGTACCTTTATTAGTAGTGACCATAAAAGTTCCATCATCTTGCTTTTCGATAGTATCAGCGCGCTCGCCCAAGGTAAACCCTGGTTCAAACTGCTTACATTGTTCTAATAATTTATCTGTAAGATCACCTGCTAAAATTTCTGGATAGGCAGGAATATCATAAATAGGCTTCTTTGGATAGATCTCAGAACATTGTCCGCCTGGTTGCGGTAGTGCATCTATTAAATGACAACGAAGCTTTAATAAGCCAGCCTCAAAAACAGTAAAGAGCCCTGTTGGGCCCGCTCCTATAATTAATATATCAGTTTTAATCATGTACTAAAATCACTTACGCAAATATACTTTTACAGTTTTTTAGAAAGTATGATAAAAATCAGTTTATTCTTAAACACTAATTACTTCTTGAACCTGGGGTGCATACTTTTTAATCGTGGCCTCAACTCCATTTTTGAGTGTCATTTGGTTTACAGAGCAGCTTATACAAGCTCCTTCTAATTGTACCTTGACAATATCATCATCTACTGAAACTAATGAAATATTACCGCCATCAGCCTCTAAAAAAGGCCTGATTTCGGTTAATGCTTTCTCTATATTCTCTTTTAGTTCTTTTGCTTTCATTTTCTAATTTTTAATAGCACTACAACCTGCCATGGTAGTAATTTTAACTACCTCAGTTGGTGGTAAATCCTTATTTCGTTGTACCAATTGGGTGATCATATTTTTTGTAATATCAGTAAAAGCATCTTCTAAAGGTGTATTTGTCTGTAAAGCTACTGGATGCCCCACATCACCAGCTTCTCTAATACTTTGCACCAATGGAATCTCTCCTAAAAACGCTGTATCTATATCTTCAGCTAGGTTTTTTGCGCCATCTTTTCCAAAGATATAATATTTGTTTTCTGGTAATTCTTCGGGAGTAAAATAACTCATATTTTCTATCAAACCCAATACTGGAACTTGAATACTCTTCTGTTCGAACATGGCTACTCCTTTTTTGGCATCAGCTAATGCAATATTTTGAGGGGTACTCACAATCACAGCTCCTGTAATTGGTAATGACTGAACTATTGATAAATGAATATCGCCTGTTCCTGGAGGTAAATCTAATAACATAAAATCGAGTTCGCCCCATGCTGCATCAAAAATCATCTGATTTAATGCCTTAGAAGCCATAGGACCTCGCCAAATCACTGCTTGATTTGGTTGAGTAAAAAAACCCAGAGATAATAATTTTACACCATAATTTTCTACTGGTTTCATTTTAGAGCGACCATCAACATTCACTGATAATGGCCTTTCGTCTTCAACATCAAACATAATAGGCATAGATGGACCATATACGTCGGCATCTAAAACACCTACTTTAAAACCCATTTTCGCCAAGGTAATTGCTAAATTAGCTGTAATTGTAGATTTACCAACACCACCCTTACCAGAAGCAACGGCAATAATATTTTGAATACCTTCTATTTTTTTACCCCGAATAAGATTTTGATCTGGTTTCTTTGGAGCATCAACCTTTACATTCACTTTTACATTTGCTTTTTGGTGCACATGTTTATGAATGGCTTTTAATATCTCAACTTCGACTTTCTTTTTAGCTTGTAGCGTAGGGTTTGAAATAACAATATCTACAATTACTTCATCGCCAAATGTTACTACATTTTTTACTGCACCGCCTTCAACTAAACTCTTGCCTTCACCAGGAGCAGTAATCGTTTCTAAGGCCTTATATATTTCTTGTTTATCTAGTTTCACTGTTTATATTCATTCTAAATTACAAAGATAGACTTTCTGGGCAAGATTAGAAAAGAAAAGGATAGCAATAATTTATAGTAAAATTGGTAGTACCTATTCACTAATATTTGTATTTTTTTGTGAAATTAGGAAATAATAGTTGCAAGTTATTTCAGAATAAACGTTTCATCAATTTCCCAGTTCGCTCGTACATCTAATTCTTTTGGAAAGTATATTACCTCTTCAGGTTGATTTTTTAGTAAAAAATTACCTGTATCCCACGTACCATTTTTATTATTATCATAAATGACACGAATCTTATACTTAGCTGGTTCTAATGTTTTAAAACGGATCTTTTTATTTTCTGTGAGGTACACCTCTTCTATAAATTCATTTTTATCATTGGCGCTTTTTACAAGCTGCACAAGTACTGGAAAACGCTCTACATTTTGTAAAGTAAAATTAATTGTACCATAATCTGTTAGCTTTTTGGTGCGTACAACAAGTTGTAACGAATCATTAGTATTACCTAAAAAGTCAGTAATAGCACCAGGCAAGGCTTCTATCGTATATTTTTGCTCTGGCTTTATTAAAAAATCGAACAAGGCTTCTTGTTGATACTCTTTAAATTGAAACTTATATTTTATAGTAAGCGTATCTTTATCTGTAAGTATAATCTTAGAAGTATCTATCACCTCAATCGGAATATTACTTATCAACTTTAATTTCTGTTTTAAAGACAATACTCCAGCTGCATTGGTTTTTAATGTTAAAGAATCTACTTTTTTTGTTCTTTTTCTCACCACAATTGTATCAGCAAAATTGGTGTTTATCACTTCTAAGTAGAGCGAATCGAGTGTTGTGTCTTTATACCAATAATTTAATGTGTCTTTATTTTCTTCTTTAGTAATTATTGAATTGGTTTTTTCAAGTAAATTTTTTATTTGAAATGTAGAATCAATCACCCCTTCATAACCAAACCATAAACGATTTTTAGTTTCTTCACTAGGCTTATTAATACGATATGGTAAAACTTCTTTAAATAAAACCAACTCATGACCAATAGAGTCTCTTGGTATAGTAATTTCTTCTTCTAAAAAGGCTATTTTATCTTGTTTAGGTGTAAATGTGTAATCTCTACTAGCATCCTTAAGAGCCACTAGTTTATACTTCCCTTCTTTAATATTAGTAATTTCCCAAATCGTTGTATCTAATGTATTGGCCACATAAAGTGGTTTTTCTTTATAGATCAATGAATCGGTATAAGCCTCATTAATCTCATACAATAAAATAGATATATTTTTATCTGTTTTATCAGAAAACGCATCTTTTATACTACCAGATACTTTTAAAGAGTCTATATAATCACCCGTTGAAAATATGTATTTAAAATTCTCTAATACATTACCTTCGGTATTATCTATAACACTTTGACCGAAATTAAAGGTGTAGGTAGTATTTTCTTTAAGGGTGTCTAATATCTTAATCTTAACAAATTTACTAGGAGTACCTTGCGGTGAGATTATGGGTTGATATTTCATTGGTGGTGAAATAACTAACTGTTTATTCAAATCTTTTAGTTTGATAAACTCATCAAAATTTATTCTAATTTCATCTCCTTTAAAATTTACAGTTTTAAAAGGTGGAATTGCTTTCACTAAAACTGGAGCAATTGAATCTTTTGGCCCTCCCGTAGGGCGACTCCTTTTAGCACAATTAGAAGTAGTAATAACTAAAAAAAATAGAACAAATAAAACTCTTAGAGCCATCAAAAAATATTTGCAGCAAAGTAACAATTATTTTCTCAAGATGTAAAAGCCATTGTTGCGATACTAATTTTAACTCCTTTAACTTTTTGAAGCTCAATTGCACAAGCTTCTAAGGTCGCTCCTGTGGTAATTACATCATCAACTAATAAAATACTTTTCCTAATTAAAGAATCAGTATTATTAGCTAATTGAAACTTATCTTCAACATTAGTCCAACGTTCAAGTCGTTGCTTTAAAGTTTGCGTATCTTCTTTTGGAATGCTTATTAAAACCGTTTCATCATAACTTATAGAGAGTATATCTGCCAATGTTTGAGCAAACTTAGAAACTTGATTATAACCTCTTGTTTTTAATTTCCTTTTACTTATTGGTACTGGAATTACTACATCTATTTTAGGTAATCTATCACAAGATTTCAACTCTTCTCCTAGCCATTTACCAAGAAAAACCCCAATATCTTCTTTTCCTTTATATTTAAGTTGATGTATAAGTTTTTGCGTACTATTTTTACTTTTATAAAGGAGTAAACTTGTAGCAAAAATTACTTGTACCCTACCATAAAAAACTTTCTCTACAATATTATTTTCAATATTAGAAACCTCAGCTAAAGGCAAGTCAAATCTACAAGCGATACATAAAAGTTCTTCATTTTTTACTAAGGTATTATGACAAACAACACATTTTTCAGGAAAAAACAAATTGAATATATCTTTAAAAAAAATCATTGAAATACTATAGAATAGGCAAAAATCTAAATTTTAGATATGTTTTATTGATTATCCGTAAAAAGTCATAAAAGATGTTTGTCAACCTGAACTTGTTTGAGGTTCTCATTGTAAATACTTGATTTATTGAATGATGAGATTCTGAAATAAATTCGAAATGACGCTTTAAAATATGTTGATGACATAAAACGTACATACAAATGTTTTATTATTAGTTGTTAACAAAATTGCTATCATATGAAATCTTTAGATTCTCTTTAGATTTTAACAATAATTTCGCAAAATTAGATTAGGAGAATTATGTTTTAATTAAAAATATAGAATTAAGATATAACTTTTTTTCTAGTTTTACGTTAGACCATTAACTATTAATTAAATTTTAAACCATGGGAGAGAACACATCTTCGAACAACCGGATTATTCCAATTATTTTATTAGCCTTGCTTATAGGTTTAGGTGTTTATACTTTTAGAAGTAATTCTAAGCATCAAGAAGCAGAGCAATTCCTAAAAGAAGAAAAAGAGCAAATTCTTGGAAATTTGACAGCTATGGAAGAAAAATATGATGCTGCCATTTCTGAAAATACAACTATTTCTGAAGAACTAAAAGTAGAAAGAGATAAAATCATCGCTTTTAGAGATTCTGTAAAAGATTTAAAGAACACAAATTGGAGGCTTGTTAGACGTTACCGAAACAAGATTGCTAGTTTAGAAAAAACAAATGAGCGGTTAATAGCGGTTAATGATTCTTTACAATTACAAAACAACCTGTTAGTAATCGAAAAAGATAGTATTACTGGCGAGCTAATAACGCAAAGAAGTTTTAACGACACGTTAACAGCACAAAATTTAGATCTAGCTAAAAAGGTTGAAATTGGTGGTGCTTTAAGAGTAAGTTCTGTTAATGCTACAGCGATGCGTTTAAGAAGTAACGGAAAATATACTGAAACTAACAAAGCACAAAAAGCTACAGCTGTAAGAGTTGGTTTTAGAGTTGAGAAAAATGAAATCGCAGATATTGGTGAGAAAATAGCCCACGTTGTTATAGGTACTCCAGGTGGAAAAATCATCAATCAAAAAGGTACATTTAATTCAAAAGATGGTAAAGAAGTGGGTTATACTTCTGAAACAACCATTGATTATCAAGGTGCTTCAAAAGATGCTGTAATCTTTGTTGAGAATATTTCTCCGAAGTTTGAGAAAGGTTTGTACCCAATTAAAGTATATGTAGATGGTGTCTTAGTAGGTGCTACTACATTAGAACTTAAAGATGCTTTCTTAGGATTATAAGAAAAATTCAAACCAAAAAAACCAAATAAAGGGAAGCAATTTGCTTCCCTTTTTATTTTATTAGTATTTCAATTTAGTTATTTTTGCGCCCTATGGCTAATCAAGACGATCAATTTAAAAAAGTAATATCACATGCTAAGGAGTATGGGTACATTTTTCAGAGTAGTGAGATTTATGACGGGCTCAGCGCCGTATATGATTACGGGCAAAACGGAGTAGAACTTAAGAAAAATATTCGTGAATATTGGTGGAAGGCCATGGTACAAATGCACGAAAATATTGTTGGCCTCGATGCAGCAATTTTTATGCATCCAACTACCTGGAAAGCCTCAGGGCATGTCGATGCCTTTAATGATCCTTTAATCGATAACAAAGATTCGAAAAAGCGTTATCGCGCAGATGTATTAATTGAAGAGTATTGTGCCAAGATCGAAGCCAAAATTGATAAAGAAGTTAAAAAAGCCGAAAAACGATTTGGTGATACTTTTGATAAAGAACAATTTTTAGCTACCAATCCAAGAGTTTTAGGATATCAAGAGAAAATAAAAGCTATACTATCGCGAATGGCAAAATCACTCGAAAATGAAGATTTAGCCGATGTAAAAGCGTTAATAGAAGCATTAGAAATTGCTGATCCTTTAACGGGAAGTAAAAACTGGACAGACGTAAAACAATTCAACTTGATGTTTGGTACCAAATTAGGTGCTTCTGCTGAAAATGCTACAGACCTATATCTTAGACCTGAAACCGCACAAGGAATCTTTGTTAATTTTTTGAATGTACAGAAAAGCGGTCGAATGAAAATCCCTTTTGGTATTGCACAAACAGGAAAAGCTTTTAGAAATGAGATTGTAGCACGCCAGTTTATATTTAGAATGCGCGAATTTGAACAAATGGAAATGCAATTCTTTATCAAGCCTGGTACACAGAAAAAGTGGTACGAGCATTGGAAAGAAGCACGCTTAAAATGGCATTTATCTTTAGGTATGGGCAAAGAGAATTATCGTTTTCATGACCATGAAAAATTAGCACATTATGCAGATGCTGCTTCAGATATAGAATTTAAATTCCCATTTGGTTTCAAAGAATTAGAAGGAATTCATTCTCGTACTGATTTTGACTTAAAACAACACGAAGAATTTTCTGGTAAAAAACTACAATATTTTGATCATGAAGAAAATAAAAGCTACGTACCTTATGTTTTAGAAACCTCTATCGGTTTAGATAGAATGTTTTTAGCCGTATTTTCAAATTCATTACAAGAAGAAGCGCTAGAAAATAATACTACACGTACCGTTTTAAAATTACCATCCGTTTTAGCTCCTACGAAAGCTGCGGTGCTTCCTTTAGTAAAAAAAGATGGTTTGCCTGATATAGCACGTACCATTATAGATGACTTAAAATGGGATTTTAATGTCATTTATGATGAAAAAGATGCTGTAGGACGTCGTTATCGAAGACAAGACGCCAATGGTACACCATTTTGTATTACGGTAGATCATGACACTTTAAAAGATAATTCTGTTACCATTCGCCATAGAGATACTATGGAACAACAAAGGGTGAAAATTTCTGAACTAAAAGATATTATTAAGCAAGAAGTTGACATGCGTTCTTGGTTAATGAAAATGTAATCTCAAATTTTTAAAATATTTTTTAATGAAGTAGTGGTTAACTTGGCTTAGCTTACTATTAGCTTTTATCGCTTTACTAATTTTAAAACCAAAAAATATACAACTACTAATCAATGTTATCATCACATAGTGAATCCATGAAGGTTGAGCTCCTTTAAAATCTCCTTTAATTCGAGCCATATAAGTCATAATCATCACAAAACCTACATTAACCCACATAGCTTAATCGCACAAAGTGCTGGACTACTGATAACAGTATGCTAAAAGCAATTTGATTCTACTTCTTGAATTCTCAAATTATTGTTACTCAAATTTATTATCTTTTCGTTCGCAAAGCAGAACTACGTTTAGTAGGTCATTGTGGGGCATTAAAGAGAACTTATGAAAACAATTAGAATATTTTCATTTTTGATTATAATTATCTTTCTAATATCTTGTCAGGATAATAAAAAAGAAGAACGAATTATAAATAAAACGGTTGAAGTCACATATGTAGAAAAAGACACACTAGGCGGAATATGGAATCTCTATAAAGTAAATGACACGTTGTTTGACATTAATAAAATATACGGGTTTGAGGCAGATAAACCAACTTTGAAAATTGAGGTTTACAAAAATCACATTTCTGGATTTTCAGGTTGCAACAGTTATGGAGGAAATGTAAAAATTGACTCGACAAAAATTACTTTGATAGATGGAATTTTAGCCACGGAAATTGGTTGTGGTGGCAATATTTGGGAAAATGATTATTTCTCAAGATTGGGCGATATTAAATCTTATCAAATAATAAAAGATACACTGAAATTAAAAAGTTCTGATAATAAGTCAATGACTTTTTTAAGACGTCATTTGCATAAACTCGAACTAAACAGTTGGGAATTGACAAAAGTAAATGACACCATTTTCGATATTAAGAAAGAATATGGTAATGAAAATGAAACACAGCCTACCATAACTTTTAACTTCGAGAAAAACACTATTGATGGCTGGAATGGTTGCAATGGTTTTAGAATGGAAATAGATTTCAAAGGAGATTATTACAACAGTGACCCCTACCATTCAGATGCTAGAGGTTGTTATAAGAGCTGGTTAGAAAAATTCAACGGAATATTAGCTGACAATAAAAGCTATCGAATTGATAAAGGAATTTTAATATTAACAAATTCATCCAGAAAAACACTAACCTTTAAAAAATTGGAAAAATAACGCTCCCGCAACAACGTTTCCTATGAAAAACACTAGTGCTGTTCTCTAAAGTTAATATTTTATTTTTTATTTCTACTTTTTATCTCCAAAAATGAACTTCTAAAAAGTAAAGCAAACACCAAAAAAAGAAAATCACCTAAAAATTACTTTTTAGACGACCTGTTTGTTTTATTAGCAAGTGAGGTTTATTAAAATCTATAACCTAAAGAAACACCTCCTCTACCCACAACTTCTGTAGGACTATTTCCCAACAAATCTCTACCAATGCCTAAGTAAATTTCAGCAATAAAACCTCTTCGAGTAACAAATTTTCCACCCACAGATATACCAATGGCTAAGTCTGTATAATTTCTACCTATATAATCACCCGATTCAATATTACCTTCAACATCAAATGTTTGAACAAAAATTTCTTCTTCACCAGAATGAAGCATACTAAAAGCTTCCACAAAAAAACCTTTGGCATATTTTCTACTAAAAAAGTGTCTGTAATAAGGTGTAAAGGAAAAAGTTCTATACTCCTCTAGATCTAAGTCTCCATCTCGATCTATGTTAAATAATATACTAGCACCAATAGAGGATTCTTCATTCAAGATACGTTCATAAGTTATATCAACAAATTTAAAAGCAATTAAATTCGTCATGTTCAATTTTAATTCATTATTAGTTATGTTTTCATAATTATTTTTATCAGATTCTTCCTGAGAGTAAGAAATAATGGACAAACAAATAAGCAGTAGGGAAAGTATTTTTTTCATAAATAATTATTAAGCGTTAATTCTATTTTAGCATCAAAAAAGATACTAAACAAAAGATACCAATATATAAAAAGGGTTGCTTCTAACTGTAAAGAGATCAAAATGATGCACGCAACTGTATAGTACCTGTATGTATTGCTTTTGAAGTTGGCGATTTTCTGCCTAAATAATTTAAATTAATGTCTAAATAGGAAGTGATTTTTTTTTGTAAATTTAAATTCCAAGTATAATTTGTGCCAGACTGCAAACCTTCTAACATTTGAAAAGCAACAGGCGAATTCTGATCACCCGTAAAATCATTAAAGAATACATTTGCACTTGCGTTTAGCAAATATTTCTGTTTGTTTGAAAATAGCATATTCATACCTAAATTATTCATTTTAAGCACTTCTGCATTTCCTAACTGATTTTGTTTGTCTTTATAGGTATAAAAAGCATCAAATCGAGTGTTTCTATTAACTATATACGACAACTTAGGAGTAATCGTATAATTTTTAAGCATATAATTTCTATTTGCAAAATTATCTGAGTTACTTTCATTTTCTGTACGTATTCCTTTAAGATCAAACAACCAAAACTTTCCTAATCTGTGTACAAATTGTAATTGATGCGATTTTAGTTTGTTTTCTTGCGTAGCAAAAGTAAAAACTGTTTTATTTCTTGTATCTAAAAACGTATAGGTCGTACTATAGTTTTGTTTTCCACGATTAAAATATAGATTATTTTTAAGGTTTAACGTTAAAGCAAGTGCATCATTTATATCAAAAGGATTCAGATCAAAATTAGTGCCCAATCGCTGTTTTTTACTATCAATTAGCACAAAAGTTTGATTGACGAAATGTGAAATAATCTTTTTAAATCCGCTTTTTGCTCTCCAAATAGAAGGGTTTAGCACTAATGATTGACTAAATTTATTTTGATGTGTTTTGATAAAATTAGTAGTAGGTAACGCTACACGTACATAAATAGCTTCATCTGGAAACTGAGCAATCTCAAATTCATCCAATTCTTGAATTCCATTATCATTATAGTCGATCCATCTATAAAATCCTCTACCTGGCTCTACTTGCACATAATTAAATTCTTGTTGTGGCAAACTACCTGAGCTGGTTTCGAAAACTGTATTAAAATTTATTGCATTTTTTAATAAGCTTTGTCGAAATAATAATCTTGAATTTAAAGCTTCTTCATCTTCAGTTAGTTTATTATTGATAGTTCTATAGCTTAAAAACAAACTTAAGTCAGTATTCTCTGATTGTAGTAATTTAGATCGCACAAAGTAGGTGTTCGTATTATTAATGCGTTGCCAAGTATTTACTCTAACACTATCGGTAGTACGATAATTATAACCAACTTCTACATAAACTCTGGTTGTATCGCCAATTCCAGCGAAAGCTTCATATTCAATAAATTTGTGGTTTATCGGAGATAAAATATTTGTTACTTTTTCTCTTCTATCATTATCTTCTGTGTTGAATTTAACACCTATCCATTTATTATTAAATTTTTGTCTGATGTCTGAATAAAATCTTAAAAAATTGGTTTCAGTAGTTTCATTGTTGTTTTTTAAAAAGCTTCCCTTTAGATTAATGTTGGTAGCATCAAAATTAAGGTCGGTGAGCAGATTATGCTTTGTTCCTTTAAAGTTCTCACTAAAGTTGAGATTTTCTAAGGCGTACGAAATAACTCCTTTTTTTTGATGTCTATATACTAACGAAGTTTTTAAATATTTTTGAGTACCTAAAGGATTTATGAGATCCCAATCACGATTAAATTCTATATTTCTATAACGTTCAATCGTTCTAAAATCTTGATCTATAAATTCTATAGTAGCAGTTCCCGAAAGTTTCCAAGGCCTATCAATTAACAGTTGATTTAAACTCAATTTACCAGCAACACCACCATTATCACTATCATCTATTGTAGAAAATAGATTCTCATCTTTGGTACTATACGCCACTTCTGTGGCAATTTGTGTTTTTTTTGAAGGAGCATATGCTACATTTACTGATGCCATTTGTAGCTTATCGGGAGCAACTAATTGTATTACGGGTTCATAATCACCTTGTAATACTCCATTAATTGGGGCTACGTATTCATAAATTCTTCCCGCAGCAATGGTGTTTTGAATTCGATAATTACCTTGGTTAGTGCCAATAAAACTAAAACGGACATTAAAAAGACCATCATCTTCATCTGTTGAAAAAACAAACACTTCTTCATTATTTACCAGCTCTTTTTTATACTGAATAGCATTTTCAGAAAATGATTGTACAAATGCTGATGGTACTACCATTTGAGATCGATCATCACCTGCTTGAGCCAAAATAGTGCGTTGTGAATCGGTAAGATCTTGTTGGGTTGTCTGATTTTTTGCATCATTCTCATTATAAAAATTGACACCTATAGAGAGTTTATTAGAATTATAGTTGACACCATTATACGTTACAAAGCGCGTATAATTTCTATCAGCAAACTGATATTCTATGATAATACGCATATTTGCATTTACAGGAAACGTAGGATTAAAAGTTATTTCTGCAGTATTATAATTAATAATGTAATCGTAATTCTCTCCTCTTCGTAGAGGGATTCCATTTACATAAACTGTTTCACTACCAGATATCAATAACAAAATCTGCTCAGCAGTACCTGTTATTCTATAAGGCCCTTGATTTGCTTCTTGAGCAGTAATTGTATTGCTCGCAAATTGTCCGCGCACAATAGCACCCGAAGCAAAAGCAGATGTCTTACCTTGTTTATGATTAATAGTTGCGTCTATAGCAACCCCAGCAACCTTTTTATTAAATCGTAGAAACTGACTCTCTGTATTTTGTAAATTCACATCTCCAGCTTTGACAGACCATTGCTCTCCTAATAATTCTATAAAAACACGATCAAATTCATTTAATCGTTGCGTATATCCTCCTTCTTGTAAAGGAATATTAGTGTCTGTAATAGAGGCTCTCAATCGCACTTTATCAGACAAATTACCAGAAATTTGAAGATCTAAATTAGAGTTCAACACAGCATCTTGATTGTTTCCGAGGGTGAATCCTCTTGATAAACTTCCACTCGTATTTAATCCGTCAAAGGGTTTGAAAAAACTATTTTTCTTTTGTGGAACAGCACTGTATAGTTTGGAATCTTCAGTTCTTTTGGGGACAATTATTTTCTCATCAAAAACTTTATACGTTTTCGTTAAAAAATTTGGTAATACCTTGTACTCAATTTTTATAAAAGGATACTTTTTACTATCTATTATAAGCAAAGCTTTAGAAAAATCTATCTCATAAGTTGTACTATCAAGCTTTTTATTATTGAAAAACACCTTAAAATCGACTGGATTAATACTTACAGAATCTATATAAATGCTATCAGATTTTACCTCTAAAGTCTTGATGGTAAGGCTTCTGTTTTTTACTTGTGCAAAAGAAGAAAATGTAAGTAAGAAAAGAAAAAAACAAACAATATTCTTCATCAAATACAAAGGCATTTCGATTGTAAAAATAGCTTAAAATTTAAGTGTAGTTTTCTAAATCAAATAATAATGAAGTTAGAATAACGATTGTTGCATCGGAGGATTTTCATGCTCTAAAAGCCAACGTTTACGCCAGAGCCCACCTGCATATCCAGTAAGTGAACCGTCACTACCTATAATTCTATGGCAAGGAATAACAATCCATATTGGATTCTTAGCATTGGCAGATGCTACGGCTCTAATAGCCTTAACATCTCCTACTTTTTTTGCTTGTTCTAAATAAGAGCGTTTTTCACCATAAGGTATTTGCAACAACTCAGTCCATACATTTTTTTGAAAATCAGTTCCTTGCGGATTCAATTTTAGACTAAATGTTTTACGTTCTCCTTTAAAATATTCGTCTAATTGTTGTACACATTCTTGTAAGGGTTCTGGTATCACTTCGGTGGTTTCTTGCTCTCCATCAACTACCGAGATAGCGGAAATCCCTTCTTCATCACCAACGATTCTTGCAATACCAATAGGTGTTTTGTAATATGTTACTTTTTCAAATTCGAAAAACATCTTTAGAATTTTGTGTGGTGATCTCTGCAATCTCTTGAGGAGTCAAGTTATAAATATCTACTAATTTATCCAAAATATGCATCAAGTAACTACTTTCATTTCTTTTTCCTCTAAAGGGTTTCGGAGCTAAATAAGGAGCATCAGTCTCTAATACAATATTTTCTAAAGGAATTTCATGTAAGAACTTATCGATTCCTCCATTTTTAAAAGTAACTACACCCCCAATTCCTAATTTCATATTATACGATAAGGCTTGATGTGCCTGCGAAAGACTTCCTGTAAAACAGTGAAATATTCCTCTGAGCTTGTCATCTTTTTCACTCTCTAAAACTTCAAATATTTCGTCAAAAGATTCACGGCAGTGAATTACTATGGGTAATTCTTTTTCTTTTGCCCATTGAATTTGAGTTTTAAAAGCCTCTTGTTGCTCTTTTAAAAAAGTTTTATCCCAATATAAATCAATACCTATTTCGCCTACAGCATAAAAATTTCTTTTATCAAGCCACTCTTTTACCAACATTAGTTCTTCTTTATAATTTTCTTTAACTGACGTTGGATGTAGCCCCATCATTAAAAAAATATATTCAGAAAACTCATTCTCTAAATTAAACATCGCTTCAGTATATGACGAATCTATAGCTGGTATAAAAAAACGTGAAATACCTTCTTTTAAAGCTCGTTGAATCATTTCATTTCTGTCTTCATCGAACTGTTCAGAATACAAATGTGTATGCGTATCAGTAATAATCATAATAACAAGCAAAGATACTCTTTATCTACTATTATTAAAGACAGTATATTTGCGATTCTAAAAACTGAAGGATCATGAAAATTTATCATAATAATAGATGTCGAAAAAGTAGAGAAGGCTTGGCAATTCTAGAAGCTTCTGGTCAAGATTTTGAAGTTATAAACTACTTAGAGCATCCACCAACGGTAGAAGAATTAACTAAAATTATTGTATTACTAGATATTAAACCTATTGAGCTTGTTAGAAAGAGCGAAAAAATTTGGAAAGATAACTATAAAGAAAAGGAATTAAGTGATCAAGAGATTATAAAAGCAATGAGTGAAAACCCTAAATTAATTGAGCGACCTATTGTTATAAAAGATACAAAAGCAGTTATTGGGAGACCTTCAGAAAACATTAAAAGCCTTCTTTAAACTAGCGGTTTATGGGTAGATAATTACCTATAAACCACTATTTCATACTAATAATATAAATGATACTTTTACCTTTCTAAGTTTACTTAATGAAAAAAATACACATTCTTTTCATTTTTATTGTTATACCTATTATTCTCGGTTTCTCACAATCAGAGACCAATCCTATTATTTTAAATGGTAAAGTAATAGATAAAGAAACAAGGCAAGCTTTAGAATATGCGACTATCGCTATTTATAACAATAATGATTCTATTGTTAGCGGTGCTTCTACTGATGTAAAAGGATTATTTTCTGTTAAACTTAACCCAGGTAAATATATTGTAAAAGTTAGTTTTTTATCATTTAAAGAACTGTTATACCCACTTACCAATTATAATAAAAATACAAACATGGGTGTAATTAAACTGGTGCCCGATAATACATTGGATGAAGTAAAGGTTACAGCAGAAAAGCAACTTATGGAAGTTAAATTCAACAAGAGAATTTATAATGCTTCTTCTGATATTTTGAATAGAGGTGGTAATGCTATAGATGTACTCAATAACACCCCTTCAGTACGCGTTAATGAAGATGGAGCTATCGTTATTAGAGGAGTTACAACAAATACCATTCTAATCGATGGAAAACCTCAATTTGGTCTTAATGCCAATACCGATATATTAAAATCGATACCCTCGAATAGCATTGACAAAGTCGAAATTATCACAAGATCCGCTAAGTATAGTTCTGCTGGTGGAGGAGCTATTCTAAATATTATCACAAAAAAACGATTGGGTAAAGGTTTCAATGGTTCAATAGAAGTTCACACGGGCATTCCTGATAATCATGGCTTCTCAACATTTTTAAATGAAGATTCAGACAAAGTGAATTTGTATTCAACAATCAGTTTTAACCATTCCGATAATTTAAAAATTACCGACTATAACCAACCTGATGTTGATCTTTTTACTAAAAACAATGAAAATCGTATTCATAACAGAGCTTTATTTAGTATTGGTAGTGATTTTTATCCTGACGAGAAAAATAGTATTAATACATCTTTTTTAGTGAATTTATTGAACAAAAATAACTTCTCGAATATTGATGCTTCTGATTTTGATAGAAATGCCACAGATAAAGAAGATAACTCTAGAATTGAAGGAC
Source organism: Maritimimonas sp. 2210JD6-3 (assembly GCF_056591795.1). Classification (NCBI taxonomy): domain Bacteria; kingdom Pseudomonadati; phylum Bacteroidota; class Flavobacteriia; order Flavobacteriales; family Flavobacteriaceae; genus Maritimimonas; species Maritimimonas sp. 2210JD6-3. Next base: position 20,654 of record NZ_JBWQOJ010000042.1, read on the forward strand.
AGATTGGTTATAAGCGAAAATTCAATAACGAAGGTCATGAGCTTACCACTAATTTTAAATATGAGAACACCGCATCAAAAACCAAAGGGACCATTAACGAATTTCAAAATATAGGGAATACTATTTTTCAAAAAGTTGCTAAGAAGCAAGATTTAAATCATTTAGATGCTCAAATTGATTATGCCTTACCGACTAGTAAAGAGGGTGTGCTACAGATTGGATATAAGGGTACACTGCGCTTTTACGAAAATCAATTTTTAGTTGAAGCATTTGACGATAATACTGGAGATTTTCAAACGATTAATGATTTAGATAATAGTATTGATTATAATGAATTTGTTCATGGGTTTTACGGACAATACGACCAAACTTTCAAAAAGCTGACTTTGAGTTTAGGTTTACGAACAGAAATTACAGATATAAAAATAGAAAATACTCAGAATAACACATCAATAGTAAAAGATTATACTGATATTTTTCCCTCCTTAAATTTAGGTTATGAAATAAGTGAAAAATCATATCTGTCTTTAAACTATTCGAGGTCTATAGAACGCCCAGGGATTCCTCAAATAAGTCCTTTTATCAGTTTTAGTGATGAGCGTTTTCAAAGTGTTGGTAATCTAGATTTAAATCCATATTACAACAACTACTTCGAATTACTTTTTGATACCAGTTTTAAAAAACTTTCATTGGCCTCATCTATATTTTTTAATTTAAATAAAGATTCTTTTCTAACCATATTTGAAGATTCTGGACAACAAACAGATAATGGAGATGTAATCTTTATACGATCAATCATAAATAGTGGTAATCAGAATCTTTTTGGTTTTGATGTAGATCTTACTTATAAACCAACCAAATGGCTAAGGTTAAGAGCTTATGCAAGCCCTTACAGAAAGGAAATTATCAATACAATAGATGAAGAATATAATGTAACTAATAATGTTGTCTATGCTTCTGGTAATACTATTGTATCATTAGACAATGGTCTCAGATTTAATTTAGGATATACGTATCAATCTAAGCTAAAATTAAATGGCTTAAGAGAACAAAAACCATTACACTGGTTAAATCTTGCCATTAGTAAAGATTTTTTTAACAAAAACGCGACCCTTACATTAAAAGCTAATGACTTATTTGCTACTAAAAGAGGAAAACTGATTTCTTTTGAAGAAAATATCAAGACCATAAGGAATGTCTTTTATGAAAACTCATTTAACCTAGCGTTTACCTATAGGTTTAATCAAAAAAGAAAAAGTGCTAAAGATAAAAGTGACGATCTTAAAAAAGACGACTTAGAAGATAAACAAGATAAGTTCTAAAAAGTAAAAAGATGGTTTAAAAACCATCTTTTTTATATTATTTAATCGAAAGAGCAACTTTTATTTGTTCCTCTTGGCTTCTTTTCTAAGTTTAAATTCTTCAAGTAACGAACCTATAATCCAGTAAGGTACTACAAAACCTAACAGAAAGAACATCATCCAAAAACCCATTGTAAAAACTGTTAAGAAAATTAAAAAACCAAAAAATTGTGAAATTTCCATAAATACCTTTTGTTAAAATGCTGGTCAAAAATAGTATTTATTTTTAAATTATTTATGTTCAAATTAAGATTTATTGACATTTCTTTTAACATAAAATTAACTACAGATAGATTAAACCTAAATTACTTTCGCTTGTCAAAATAGCTTAAAAACTAAACTTAATGAAAGACTATAAGATCTTGATAATGACAATTGTGCTATTGAGTTATCAAATCACACTTTCACAGAAACCTCAAAATAGCGTTTCTCTGCAAAAAATTGAACTTACAGGTAAGGTTATTGAAAAAGAAACGAAACAACCTCTTGAATATGCTACTATAGTATTAACACATTCGAGAACGAAAAAAGTTACAGGTGGTATTACCGATTCAAATGGAAATTTTAGTATCGAAACTACGAAAGGAGTTTATAATATTAGTATAGAATTTTTATCACTAAAAACCCATAAAATACAAGATAAAATACTGACTACCAATACCAATTTGGGCACCATAGCTTTAGAACCTGATGCACAGACTTTAGACGAAGTTGAAGTTATTGCCGAAAAAACTACAGTACAAATTAGATTAGATAAAAAGATCTATAATGTTGGTAAAGATCTCACTGTGAAAGGTGGAACCGTTAGTGACGTTTTAGATAATGTTCCCTCGGTTTCAGTAGATGTTGAAGGTAATGTGGCTTTACGCGGAAATGATAATGTTCGAATTTTAATTAATGGAAAACCATCAGGTTTAGTTGGTTTAAGTTCTACTGATGCACTACGCCAGCTACCTGCCGATGCAATTGAAAAAGTAGAAGTAATCACCTCCCCATCAGCACGATATGATGCTGAAGGCACAGCTGGTATTTTGAATATTATTTTAAGAAGAAGTAAACTACAAGGCTTAAATGGTGCCATTACATTAAATGGCGGGTATCCAACTTCAGGTGGAATCTCAGGAAATTTGAACTATAGAACAGGAGATGTAAATTTCTTTACAACATCAGGATATAGATATAGAGAAGTTCCTGGGAATTCTTTTGCTTCTACCACATTCGCAAACAATAATTCATTTATTGAAGAAGATCGAGATTTTGATAGAATTCGTAAAGGTTTGAATACAAATTTAGGTATCGAATGGTACATAAATAAAACATCATCATTAACTGCTTCTGCGTTGTTCAGAGAAAGTGATAATGAAAGTAATACAACCAACAGAATATTTCAAAGAAATGAAAATAATGTAGCAACAACTTCTGTGCGCATCGATCCTGAATTAGAAGATGATAAAACAGTCCAATATTCTTTAAATTATGATAAGAAATTTAAAACTGACGGACATACATTCACCGCAGATTTTCAATATGAACAAAGTGGCGAGGAAGAAAATTCCTTAATTAATCAGGATGATATTGATGTAGAAAAAGTACGAACCGATGAAAACCAAAATCGTATTTTACTACAAACAGATTATGTTCTACCTATTAGCGAGAAAACTCAACTCGAATTTGGTTATCGAGGTAATTTCAATAGATTAGATACCGATTATAGAGTCGATAGTATTATTAACAATCTTCCCGTTTTAAATACTGATCTTTCTAACAGATTGCTTTTTAATGAATATATAAATGCAATTTACTCACAGTATGGAACAAAATTGAATAAAATATCTGTACTACTAGGTTTGCGTCTTGAAACAACTAGAATTACCATAGATCAAATTACTACTAATGATAAACAGGTTAAAGAATATGCTTATTTCTTTCCAACTGTCAATATAGGGTATGAGATTTCTGAAAAAGAAAACATAACATTTGGTTATAATAGAAGAATTCGAAGACCCAGATCAAGATTTATAAATCCGTTTCCGTCAAGATCAAGTGCTACCAACATTTTTCAGGGAAACCCAGATCTTGATCCCTTTTTATCGGATGCGGTTGATTTAGGTTATTTAAACAGAATAGGTAAGTTGACTTTAAACTCTTCTATTTATTATCAATATTCAAAAGATGTCTTTTCATTTGTGGCATTCCCCACAGGAGAAACTGTTGATTTTAATGGACAAGAAGTACCAATAATTAGAAGGTCTCCTTTAAATCTAGATACGAATGAGCGTTATGGTTTCGAATTCACTTTGACCTATAATCCTAGTAGAAAATGGCGCGTGAACGGAAACTTTAACCTTTTTCATTCTATTACAAAAGGACAAAATCCAGTAGGAGAAAGTCTTGATGCTAAAAACACAAGTTGGTTTGCACGTTTGAATAATAAGTTGACACTACCTGCTAAAATTGACTGGCAAACTACAGCAGTGTATAGAGGGCCTAGTGAGACTGCACAAAGTAAAAATAGAGGTATCTTCTCAATGAACATGGCTTTAAGTAAAGATTTATTCAAGGAAAAAGCCTCGTTAGCTATCAATGTTAGTGATTTATTTAATTCGAGAAAACGTATTTCGGATGTTTTTGCGCCTACTTTTACGGGTATAAGTGAATTTCAATGGCGTGAAAGAAGTTTTAATCTATCCTTCACGTATCGTTTTAATCAGAAGAAGAAACGTCAGAGACAAGGTCGTCAAGATTTTGATGGTGATGGTGAAGAATTTGGTAGTTAAATCCTAAAAATAAGTTAATACCTTTTTCGTTATTGTATCTAACTATAATAGTTATTAAATTTGTAAACTGATTTAAGTGCTAATGAAAAAAGGAATTAAAGTTCAAAAAAAATCTAGATTAAGACTACTACATCAGTATTATTCTTATACTGGGTTTTATAGCTTTATAGGTAAGAGCTTAAAAAAAGCAATACTTCCTATTCTTAGTATTATTGTAGCATTGATTTTGTTTAATAAGTACATCTATAATATAAATGATGGATTACAAAAAATCACCGAAATCTATGATACAAATGGCATCTTAGGTATTTTCTTTTTATCAGAATCTTTCTTGGGACTAATCCCACCCGAAATTTTTATTGCATGGTCTAAAAAGACTTCAGATCCTATTTTCTATCTATCTATATTAGCCTTATTGTCATATACAGGCGGTATTATTTCATTTTTTATTGGTAAGGCAGCATTGAAGATTAATTCTGTAAAGAGTTATTTAGAAAACAAAATGTCTAAGCATTTAAAAAACACGAAGAAGTGGGGTGGTTTTTTAATTTTAACAGGTGCCTTATTGCCTATACCCTTTTCCATTACGTGTATTGCTGCGGGTATGATTAATTATCCTTTAAAAGGTGTTATGACTTTTGGTTTATTCCGATTTTTGCGATTTGCTATTTATGCACTTGCAATTTTTCAAATCGTTCAATAAAACCAAGCTTCTTTCACCAGCTATTTTGTAACTTTACAACCTACTAAAATCAATTCATTTAGATGGACTATAGAATAGAAAAAGACACTATGGGTCAGGTAAAAGTACCTGCCGATAAATATTGGGGTGCTCAAACGGAAAGATCACGTAATAATTTTAAAATTGGCCCTCCAGCTTCAATGCCATTAGAAGTTGTGTATGGTTTTGCATACTTAAAAAAAGCAGCAGCTTATACAAATTGTGAACTGGGTGTATTAGCCGAAGAAAAACGTGATTTAATTGCTCAGGTATGTGATGAAATACTAGATGGGAAGCACGATGATCAATTTCCTTTGGTGATCTGGCAAACGGGCTCTGGCACGCAAAGCAATATGAATGTAAATGAAGTGATTGCGAATCGTGCGCATGAAATCGCAGGTAAAAAGATCGGTGATGGCGAAAAAACAATTCAACCAAATGATGATGTGAATAAATCACAATCGTCTAACGATACGTTTCCTACCGGAATGCATATCGCCTGCTATAAGATGATTGTTGAAACAACAATACCCGGTGTAGAAAAACTGAGAGATACTTTAAAGAATAAGTCAGAAGAATTTAAGAATGTAGTTAAGATTGGTCGTACCCATTTAATGGATGCTACACCACTAACTGTAGGTCAAGAATTTTCTGGGTATGTTTCTCAATTAAATCACGGACTAAAAGCCTTAAAAAATACGTTAGCGCATTTATCTGAATTAGCATTAGGAGGTACCGCAGTAGGTACAGGTTTAAACACACCAGAGGGATATGATGTTACCGTTGCAAAATATATTGCTGAATTCACTGGCTTACCATTTATAACTGCTGAAAATAAGTTTGAAGCCTTAGCGGCGCATGACGCTATCGTAGAATCTCATGGTGCTCTAAAACAGCTAGCGGTATCGTTAAATAAAATTGCAAATGATATTCGTATGATGGCATCTGGACCTCGCTCTGGCATTGGTGAATTGATCATTCCAGCCAACGAGCCTGGTTCATCTATTATGCCTGGAAAGGTAAATCCTACGCAAGTTGAAGCTATCACAATGGTTTGTGCGCAGGTCATGGGGAATGATGTAGCGGTAACTGTAGGTGGTACACAAGGGCATTACGAATTAAATGTTTTTAAACCCATGATGGCTGCAAATCTTTTGCAATCGGCGAGATTGATTGGCGATGCTTGTGTATCCTTTAATGATAATTGTGCAATTGGTATTGAACCAAATCATACAAAAATTAAAGAATTATTAAATAATTCTTTAATGTTAGTTACTGCTTTAAATACGAAGATCGGATATTATAAAGCGGCTGAAATTGCCAATACTGCACATAAAAATGGTACGACTTTGCGGGAAGAAGCTATCAATTTAGGATATGTTACCGCTGAAGAATATGATGCCTGGGTGAAACCTGAGGATATGACAGGTAGTCTGAAATAATCTTTTTAATATCTATAATAATAATGAAAAGAATATTTTACATTCTTTTTTTACTTCTATCTTTTAATACATTTTCTCAAACAAAAATAGAAAATGGAAAGATTGAGCTTGGATTTAAAAAAGCAAAAAAGATCTCGAAATTAACTCAAGCTCATACTTTAATTGTTATCAAGTCAAAGGAGATTGAAACAATTATGGTTAAAGTAAACATGTTTAGTTTAACCGATAAAAGAGAAGTTATAGATGTAAATAATTTTTTTTTAGTTGATGAGTTAACTAAAAGTAGAATTAAACTTATTGATGCTTCTAGACAGGAACTGACCGCTTACCAATCTTTTACCAAATTAGTTGATGAAGAAATAAAGTCGGATAGAAAAAGATCTTTCCAATATTCGTATGATCCAACTATTAAAGATAAATTTTATGACTATAAAATGGATGGATATCAAGACATAGTATTTCCAATAAATTTCGGTTCTAAAAGAAGACCTAATCAAAAGGTGATATATTATAAACCCAAAGATTTTAAAAAAAAGAAATTAATTTTGTTTTTCCCTTTTTTTAAAAGCTCTACTAAGGCAACTCTTTATTACGGTAAAAATAAGGTTAAAGAGTTCAACATTTAAATAATATTATT
>NZ_JBWQOJ010000043.1:0-26398 GCF_056591795.1 Maritimimonas sp. 2210JD6-3
AATTAATGGTTTTCTATTGCACAATACCCAGAAACCATGAATTTTTAAATTCACCATTTTCATGGATGCCGAAAAAGTTCTAATTTAGAACTTGTAGTTTTGGTAATTTTAAGATTTTATTTAGAAGTTTAATCTTATATAAACGTCGTGATGCTATGGGCGACAGATTAAAGAAATCTAGCATTTTATTAAATTTAAAATCTTAATTTTTATGAAAACATTAGAATTAAATCAAATGGAAAATGTTGAAGGAGGGAGCTGTGCCTCAGCTATAGCCTTTGGAATAATTGGAACCGTAATCGTCTCAGCGGCCATAGCAGCGGCCCCTGTTATATCTGGTTGGACTCTCGGAGCTATAGTTAACATTGCTGGAGGCATTACAGCTGCTTGTGGTACTGAAATTTTAAACGCAAAAGTATAATTACATTAATCCTACTTGTTTTATAAAATAGGTAGGATTTATAAACACTAATATTATTTATTAATGAAAAAAAAAATTAATATTCTTATTCTAGTTAATTTACTCCTTATTTTAATCCTAACTTTTTATATTTATCTAAAAGATAAGGATTTTTCTGATTATATTTATACTTATTTAATAGCATTTACCCCTTTTGTTTTTATGATATTAAAATATAAGAAGTTGACTAATGACTTGTAGTTTTGATAATTTTAAGATTTTATTTAGAAGTTTAATCTTATATAAACGTCGTAATACTATGGGCGACAAATTAAAGAAATCTAGCATTTTATTAAATTTAAAACCTTAATTTTATGAAAACATTAGAATTAAATCAAATGGAGAAAATTAAAGGTAATAGTTGGCTTTCAGGTTTTGCTTGTGCTATTTTTATAGGCTCAATGTTTACTATAGCTGGTGTTGCCGCTATTGCTGCACCTGCGGGAGCCGCTGCTTGTGGTGCAGCTGTTGGTTATGAATTAGGAACTGGTAAAATGTAATTAATTATGAAATCATTAGAAAACAATTACTTGGAATTAATTAATGGAGGTGGTCCAATTGAAACAATTGATGGGGCATGTGTTGCTGTAACTTCCATGGGGGTTTTAAGATTTGGAATACCAGGGTTGAATTATGCGGCTGCATTTTGTGTCGGTTGGAGTATTGGTCACGCTCTTTTTGATTAGTTGATTTTATTTTTATCACTTCATTTTTATGAAAATCATTAAATCTAATTTAATCATAACACTGCTAATTGGTTTAATATCTTGTTACCTTATTTATAGACTTATTATAAATGATAGGTTACAAGGGATTTATGACTATTTATTATTGATGATTTCTCTACTTCTAGGTATGCTTAAGTTTAAAAAAAGTAGAAATTCAGAGTAGTTTTAATTAACAGTAATTTTTAATAAGAGATATTGGTTTCATTAAACCTACCATAAAACCAATATCTCTTATTTAAAATTCCCTTAATGTAATGTCAAAGACAAAGAATTATTTAAAAAAAATGCATGTCTATATGTTATTGTGTTGATATTGTTTATAATAGCAACTACTTTGTCTAAATTTTATTTAAAAACTAATGAATTGGTTCTTAACTATTATTCTGAAGTTTTAAGTAAGGAACAAATGGTTGATATTATGAATACTCAGAGGAAGTGGAATAATATAGACTTAATAGTATTTCCGATTTTTATTTTATTCAGGGTGTCTTTAGTTTCTTTTGCTTTAAAAATTGGTAATTTTTTCTATAATATGGAGGAAAATTTGTCTTTCAAGAGTTTTTTTAGAATAGCATTAGTTGGAGAATTTATACTAGTTCTATCTTTGTATTTTAAGTTTGGTTATTTCTATTTTATAAAGACAGATTATACCTTACAAGATTTACAGCAATATTATCCACTAAGCTATGCCAATTTTTTAGATTTAGAAAGAATTGAACCTTGGTTACATTACCCATTACAAACTATAAATTTATTTGAAATAGCTTATTTTTTTGTATTAGTGTATGGTATGCATAAATTACTCAAAAACACCTATGCTAAAGATTTAGAAATTACTGCTGTTAGTTATGGTTCTGGGTTATTAATCTGGGTAGGTTTGGTAATGTTTTTAACGCTTAATTACACTTAATGCATTCCTTTGAAAACAGGGGCTGATAAGATATAATTTAAAATTAGAATGGTTTCCATTTCTATAGAAAATATATATGAAGAAAAAAATAAAACTTTTAGTTGGTGTCTTATTGATGTTTGTTGTAATTTTTTTAGGTTTTTCTATAGGTAAGAAATTAAGCCATAAAAAAGAAGTAGCTAATCGTATTCAAACAATACCTAATTTTTCTTTTAAAACCTTACAAGGTAATAATTACACCCATGAAGATATTTTTAAGAATCGACAAAAGCTTTTTGTTTATTTTAATACCGAGTGCGATTTTTGTCATGCAGAAGCCAAGCAGCTATCAGAAAATCTAGAAAAATTAAAAGATGTTCAAATACTATTTGTTTCTTATCAAGAATCTCAAATAATTAAAGAGTTTGCAAGGCAATACAACTTAATTAATAAAAATAATATTGTTTTTCTTGAAGATAAAAAAATGCAATTTTCAGAGTTATTTGATACTAAAACAATTCCGTATATGCTATTGTATTCTAGCAATAATCAGCTTATAGAAAAATTTAAAGGAGTCACTAAAATAGAAAATATACTTAAATATGTAGATTAATATGTTAATCTAGTGATATCACCCTTAGAATTGTCAAGGGCATATTTTAGGTTGATCATTTACTAATATATTCCTGCTAAAAAGCAGGAATTATAATTATGAATAAAAAACTACTCAATAAATCATTAGTATTACAGCACGATCAATCAGATTGTGGTGTAGCTTGTTTACTTTCACTCATTCAGTATTATAATGGTTCTAGCTCTCTTGAAAAATTAAGAGAATTAAGTGGTACAACAAAACAAGGGACAACACTGTTAGGTTTGTATCAAGCAGCAAATAAACTTGGTTTTACAACAAGTGGTAACAAAGCAGATGTTCAAGCGTTAATAGATATTAATATTAAAATAAATAAAGGAGAGTTTATTGCGTTAGTTGGAGAAAGTGGTAGCGGTAAAAGTACTTTTGGTCAAATTATTCAGCAATTTTATGCTTTTGAAAAAGGAGAGATATTAGTTAATGAAAAGCATAGTATTAATACAATTGATATCGAAAACTGGAGAGATACTGTGGGTGTAATACCGCAAGAGATAGATATATTTAGCGGAAATGTTTTAGACAATATATTATTAGGTAAAGAAGATAAACCTGAAAATGTTATTGATTTTTGTCAAGAATATGGTTTTGAAAAATTTATAGCAGACTTTCCACAAAGTTATGCCACGATTTTGGGAGAAGAGGGAGTAAATTTATCAGGTGGTCAAAAGCAAATTATAGCACTAGCGAGAGTATTGTATAAAAAGCCACAATTGTTAATTTTAGATGAGGCTACATCTGCTATGGATAGAAATACTGAACGATTTACAATGGAGTTATTACAACAGTTGAAAAAGGAGATCGCTGTATTATTTATATCCCATCGTTTATATAGTCTAAAAGATATTGCTGACAGAATTTATGTATTAGAGCGAGGAGTTATTTCTAACGAAGGAAATCATACTTGTTTATTAGAAAGTCCTAATTTTTATAGTGATTTTTGGAAAGAAATAACAAATTAAAATAAAACCCCAAAATAAGTATTTGTTATTTTGGGGTTTTAAATAAAACAGAAAATATAAATTGCGCTTAGTCGATCTGAACTTGCAAAAGGCAAATCTTAACAGATAATTTGACTATTTTAGTTTGTAGCGCCTGGAGGATATTCGGCCATAATTTCTGTAACAAATTCATTGATACGAGCTTCTTTCTTTTCTACATTCTTAGCAGATCGTAAATAACCTGTGCCCATACCTTGCCATGCTAGTTCTTTTTTATCAGTATCAATAATATCTATATATAAGGTACCTTCTGTACTAGTGCTTACTGCGGGTTGATTGTTAAATGCACCCCAGCCCCACGGACCCCAAGCACCCCAACCGAAACGACCCCAGCCCCAAGGTCCCCAAGCCCCCCAGGCACCAAAGTTGTTATTATATACTTTTACTTTGTTACGAGATTTGGTAAAAATATTAACCAATACATCTGGGTTTTCAGATTTTGTCAATCCTTTTGCAGTCAATTCAGTTTCTATAGCTTTTAAAATTCGCTTTTTATCAAGATCTGAAATCTCAGCTTTATCAATTCCTTTTTTATAGAACGCAAAGGTCTTGTAGCTATTAAAATCGGTTTTCTGATCGTAGTCAGATGCCACTTTTACAGAAACGCATGATGTCATTCCTAAAAAGAGCACAAGTACTGGAAGTAATTTTATATATCTCATTTTCAATTAAGGTTAAAATAAATTATTCAATACAGTATCATCAACTAAGTTCGGAAGTGTCACTTTTAATTTAGGTTCAACTTCCATGGCGCGCTTAATAGCAAAAATTGCTTCTTTATTGCGTGCCCAACTTCTTCGTGAAATACCGTTGTTAACGTCCCAAAACAACATCGTTTTCAGACGTTTCGTTGCTTCTTTACTACCATCAAGAACCATGCCGAATCCACCATTCATTACTTCACCCCAGCCTACACCACCGCCATTATGAATGGAGACCCAAGTAGCACCTCTAAAGCTATCACCAATTACATTATGAATAGCCATATCTGCAGTAAATTGGGAGCCATCATAAATATTGGATGTTTCCCTAAACGGAGAATCAGTTCCAGATACGTCATGATGATCGCGTCCTAGCACTATGGGGCCTATTTCACCATTGGCAATAGCATTATTAAAAGCCTCGGCAATTTTCATACGCCCTTCAGCATCGGCATATAAAATACGCGCTTGTGAACCTACGACCAATTTATTCTCTTGTGCGCCTTTTATCCATTGAATATTATCAGCCATTTGCTGTTGAATCTCAACGGGTGAATGTTTCATGATTTCTTCTAAAACTTTACAAGCAATAGCATCTGTCTTTGCTAAGTCTTCCGCTTTTGCAGAGGCGCAGACCCACCGAAAGGGGCCGAAGCCATAATCAAAACACATAGGCCCCATAATATCTTGTACATAACTTGAGTATTTAAAATCTATACCATTTTCTGCCATAATATCGGCCCCTGCACGTGAAGCTTCTAATAAAAAGGCATTACCATAATCAAAGAAATACGTTCCTTTGGCTGTATGCTTATTGATGGCTGAAGCATGGCGGCGTAAGGTTTCTTGTACTTTTTCTTTAAATAATGTTGGATTTTCAGCCATCATGGTATTCGCTTCTTCAAAAGAAATATCAACAGGATAGTAACCACCTGCCCATGGGTTATGCAAAGAAGTTTGGTCAGAACCCAGATCGATATAAATGTTTTCGGTATCAAATGTTTCCCAAACATCAACAATATTACCAGCGTAGGCAATAGAAACGATTTCTTTGTTTTCTTTAGCTTTTTTTACTCGTTCTACCAGTTCATCTAAATCTGAAATTACTTCATCAACCCATTCTTGTGAGTAGCGTGTTTGAACAGCTTTTTCATTTACCTCAGCACAAACGGTGATGCATCCAGCGATACTTCCGGCTTTCGGTTGCGCACCACTCATACCTCCAAGGCCAGCGGTAACAAATAGTTTTCCGGCTAGACCTTCGCCATGCTTTGTTATCTTCCTACCCGCATTTAATACGGTTATAGTAGTACCGTGCACAATGCCTTGCGGGCCAATGTACATATAACTACCAGCTGTCATTTGTCCGTATTGTGTAACGCCTAAGGCATTAAATTTTTCCCAATCATCGGGTTTTGAATAATTAGGTATCATCATACCGTTGGTAACTACAACTCTTGGTGCCTCTTTATGTGATGGAAATAAGCCCATAGGATGCCCGGAATACATAACTAAAGTCTGTTCATCATTCATCTGAGCTAAATATTGCATCGTTAGTAAATACTGTGCCCAGTTTTGAAAAACGGCTCCATTACCACCATAGGTAATCAATTCATGCTGATGTTGCGCTACGGCAGCATCTAGATTATTTTGAATCATATGCATGATTGCTTTTGCCTGCAAAGAGATCCCTGGATATTGATTAATAGGTCGGGCAAATATTTTATAATCTGGGCGAAAGCGATACATATAAATTCGACCGTATTCGTCGAGTTCTTTTAAAAACTCTTTCGCGAGAACTGTATGATGTCTTTTATCAAAATAACGTAAGGCATTTTTAAGCGCTAATTGTTTTTCTTCAGTTGATAAAATTTCTTTACGTTTCGGTGCATGGTTAATGGTCGAATCATAAGGTTTCGGTGTTGGCAATTCACTTGGAATACCCTGTAAAATGTGTTCCTGAAAGGTCATGAACTATTTTTTAGTTGTGTTGGTCTTGTTATCGTATCCGTAAGGGCAATGTCTGCAACCACTTTTACAGCAATAGCCTCTTTTTAAATGGTATTTTTCAGTAAATACTTTATAACCTTGCTCAGAATAATAAAAATCATCAGGTTCGAGCTCAGGTGATTTATGATACATCATTGTATAGCATTAAGGTTGTAAATTTACGGAATACGATTGGTAAGAAAAAGGATTTGATTTTGGGAGTTTGATCAAAAATTTTTGAAAAGCAAACGAAATTCTCTTGAGAATTATTCGATATCTTCGCTGCGTCTTTTTATGCAAAGTAAAAATCAAGAAATACAGTTACCTATTTTTAAAGATATTAATCTCACAATAAAACGAGAAGACTTATTGCACCCAATCATTTCAGGGAATAAATTCCGAAAACTAAAATACAATCTTAAAGAAGCTAAAAAACAAGGGCATGATTTATTACTAACCTTTGGTGGCGCTTTTTCGAATCATATTGCTGCGGTTGCAGGAGCTGGTAAAGAATGTAATTTTAGAACTATTGGTGTGATTCGAGGTGAAGAGTTACAAAACAAGATTTCTGAAAATCCTACACTACACTATGCGCAATCTGTTGGTATGCGTCTTGAATTTGTGAGTAGAGAAACCTATAAGAAGAAAGAAGACGCTCGTTTTATAGATACATTAAAACAAAATTTTGGTGATTTTTATCTTTTGCCCGAAGGCGGTACAAATGCGTTAGCCATTAAAGGTTGTGAAGAAATACTCAGCCAAGAGGATGCGAAATTTGACTATATCTGTTGCCCAATAGGTACTGCTGGCACTATTGTTGGACTCATCAATTCGGCAAAATCTCATCAAACGATACTAGGGTTTCCAGCGTTGAAAGGAGATTTTTTAAAAGATGATATAGAGAGTTTAACTCCTAATAAAAAAAATTGGTTAGTAATGAGCAACTATCATTTTGGGGGCTATGGTAAAATAAATGAGGATTTAATTACGTTTATCAATAAGTTTAAGCGAGAAACTAATGTTCCTTTAGACCCTATTTATACAGGTAAAATGCTATTCGGAATGGTAGATTTAGCGACTAAAGGATATTTTAAAAAAGGTGGTAAAGTGTTGGTTATACATACTGGTGGTTTACAAGGTATTGAAGGAATGAATTATAAATTAAAAAAGCAAAATAGTACGCTACTAGAATAATATGAAACGGATTTTTTTTGCTATTTCAATAACAAGTGTCTTATTGTTAGTAGGTTGTGGAACGAAACGACCTACCACTATTTCAAAAACTTCTCAATCAAAAACAGTAGTTAGTGAACCTGTTGAAAAGACGCCACCTAAAGAGATACCCGTAGTCAAAGTACCCAAAGCCGATGCTATTGTTGAGGCTCTTAAACGTAAGAATCCTCGACTTAATGAAAGTATTTTAGCATATATTACAGAATATAATGACATTGCAATTGCTGAAATGCTAAACTATGACATTCCGGCAAGTATTACCATAGCGCAGGGTATTTTAGAATCGAATAGTGGACGCGGAAGATTGGCGGTAAAAGCAAATAATCATTTTGGCATCAAGTGTCATAAAAGCTGGAAAGGAAGGCGTATTTATCATGATGATGATGCACGCCAGGAATGTTTTAGAAACTATGATCACCCATTAACTTCTTTTAGAGACCACTCATTGTTTTTATATGAACGTAAACGCTATGCAGCGTTATTTAAACTACGATTTAAAGATTATAAGGGATGGGCGAGAGGTTTAAAAAAAGCAGGCTACGCTACTGATCCAAAATATCCTAAGAAATTAATAGCATTGATAGAGCGCTATGAATTGTATCGATTTGATGATTTTAAAGATAAATACGCAGGAGGCGTTACTAAAATTAGTAAAAAGAAAGCACCAAAAGATACTAGGTATATAACCGTTAAAAAGGGAGATACTTTCTATTCTATTGCAAAACGATACAGTATGACAGTAGATCGATTAAAATGGTTAAACGGAATTAAAACAAATACCCTAGGTATAGGTCAGAAGTTAGTAGTAGAAATGTGAAAAGTGGCATCTTGCTTCTGTTGTACAAATTCTGCTTCAAAAATTTCAGCAAAATAATTTACTATTTTTTGCTTTACCTCAGTTATATCAACTTTTCTATTGAGTTCAGCTTCCATAGAAGTAACAGCTTTTCCTTTAATTCCGCAGGGTATAATGTGATCGAAATATCCCAGATTAGTATTTGCATTCAGTGCAAAACCATGCATGGTCACCCATCGACTACTACGTACGCCCATAGCACATATTTTTCTGGCAAAAGGAGTGTCAATATCTAACCAAACTCCAGTTTCTCCTTTACTTCTGTAGCCTTTAATACCGTAATCTGCTAAAACTTTAATAATAACTTCCTCAAGAGACCGCATGTACCTATGAATATCATTAAAAAAGTTATCGAGATCTAAAATGGGATAGCCTACTATCTGCCCAAACCCATGGTAAGTAATATCACCACCACGATTTATTTTGTAGAATTGAATTCCTTTATGTGTCAGCTGTTCTTCACTTAGCAGAAGGTTGTTAAAATCACCACTTTTACCTAACGTATATACATGAGGATGTTCTACAAATAAAAAGTGATTAGGTGTTTCAAGCGTTAAATTCTCATTACGATTTCTTCGTTTTATCTGAATTATAGCATCAAACAATTCCTCCTGAAAATCCCAAGTTTCTTTATAATCTTTAGTTCCTAAATCTTGTATCTGTATAGTTGTATTCATTAGTGTAACTTCACCTCAAAATTGAGTAAAAACGGATTTTTTAGAATAGTATCCATAGGCATTTCTATCGTAAGCGATTTTCCATTTGGGCTTATTTTACCTTCTTTTATTGAGACACGTTTAATTTTATCTTCAAAGTGATAAATGACTTTATAAGTAGCTTCATCAAACATGTCACTTCCCTGAGAAAGCATCTGTTGCTGTTCATCAATCTGTTCTTTTGTAAGTCCTTTTTTGTATGTAACGGTACGTTTAAATACCTTATTATTGAATGAGTATTCTACATCTGTAGTTGCGTCGAACATATCATTCATCTTATTTTTACTTTTCTTTTTATCGCTTAATGCTTGAGCCTTTTGCACTTTTTCATTGATATTTTTCAGATCACTAATATTTTTAAAATCGAACAAAAAATCCATATTCATTTGTTGTTTTTCTTCATCCATTTGAATATGCATTGTTAAATCTTCTAGACTCTTCATAATAGTTTGCTCGTCTTCAGATAAATTAGAAATACTATCTTTAAATTGTTCTAAAATGTCTTTAAACGCAATGATGGTATCTTGTTTTTTAAATTCTTTGGTTTTTTGTATCGAATCATTTTCCTCACCTAAGTCACCCATGGCTTCCATCATTTGGCTCATGTCCATTTTAAAGGCATAGCTTCCACTACCATCTTTGTTAAAGTAGATTTCTTCCGTAAAGGCACAACTTGTAAGTGTAATAACACTAATTGCGAATAAAAACAGACTTTTGATTTTCATCTAGTTTATCTTTCTGGGTTGTTTAAGATGATTAAAGCTGCTAACACACCAGGTATCCATCCTAATAAGGTCAAAATAAATACAATTAGTATTGAACCGCAACCTTTATCGATAACGGCTAGCGGTGGACAAATAATGGATAATAATACTCTAAAACATCCCATATTTTATGTGTTACAAAGATATATGAATTAACTATAGTATTCGTAGTCTAATTTTGAGAAACGTTACAAAGCTTTTTTTACTACTTAAAAATATTTTTTGCTAGCTTCGTACTAATGAAATTCAAAATTATCTTAGCCATAGTTATTATGCTTTTTACTGTTGTTACAGTATGCGCTCAATACTCATTTTCAGGTTATATAAATGAAACAGATACAAACACTACAGCATATCTTTCTGTGGTGGATGACTACAGGAAAATTTCAGGGGTCTATGAAGAGCAAATTATTGCTAAGGTTGTGATTGATTCTAATTATTTTCAATTTAAAGGAAATAACCTTGACTTAAAAAATCGAATTTATAGAATTCATATTGATAATTGTAATGATAATTTAACAGACCATCATTTTAATGGAAAGTGCCCAACAAGCAAAGAGGTTATTTTTATTGCAAATAATAAGGATACCATTGTATTTCCTACATCATTTAAAGAACAAGTCTTTTGTAGTATAGAGTCTAATAACACTGCGTCAAATGCGCTTTTTAGAATTGATTCTTTAAAAGAACAAATGCGTTATGATTACGGTAGCTATAGAAGTGAAGCGAATAGAAGGTTAAATAATAAAAAGTGGTTTTCTACATTACAAGATTTTGGAGAGCAATTAGATGAACCCTTAGCAGAATTATATAGCTATCAATTTTTATCGAATAGAAGTGGTGATTTTTATGAGTATTATTTAAATGACGTTAAAACGAATACCTATTATGACGCATTATTAGATCGCTTACATAATAAATACCCGAACTCTTCTTATAGTGAAAAATATGGTAGTGAATTAGCTTCAGATAAATTTATGGGTTCAAATAAAGAAGAGACTTTAACCGAAGAGCCCCTTTTCCCAAAATGGACTTATTTCTTATTAGGTCTTTCTATTTTACTAAATATCCTGTTGTTTTTTAGACTAAAAAAAGCAAAGAGAAAAAA
Organism: Maritimimonas sp. 2210JD6-3; assembly: GCF_056591795.1. Lineage (NCBI taxonomy): Bacteria > Pseudomonadati > Bacteroidota > Flavobacteriia > Flavobacteriales > Flavobacteriaceae > Maritimimonas > Maritimimonas sp. 2210JD6-3. The sequence goes on from NZ_JBWQOJ010000043.1 coordinate 11,095, forward strand.
ATATCAAGATTTAAATGAGCAACTTACTGCGCAAGAAAAAAAAGTACTAGATCTAATTTTACAGAATAAAACCAATAAAGAAATTGCTCAAGAAATTTTTATAAGTGTAAGTACTGTAAAAACCCACATTAATAATCTCTATAAGAAACTAAATGTAGATTCTAGAGAGCAAGTTAAGTTGTTGTACAACAGATAGTTTTTAAAAACCCACCAGGGTTCTAGTCCCTATTTCCACCTTGTATTTTTATCATTTAGCGATGTGTTTTTTGATTTTAGCTTCAAAAAATATATCATGCGAAGCATATTCATTTTATTCATTGTATGTACTTGGTCGTGTTCAAGTCAATCTCAAAATTTAAACAAAGAAATAACTAAAAATGGCAAAAAACCCTATTTACTGGGTGAGGTAAATAAAGACGGATTTATGTCAAAGAATTATAAAGAATGGTTTTTAAGTGGTCATGAAGAATACAAGCCAAATCTAGCATTAGTCACTGAGATTTCTAAACAGCTAAAAGAGTATAGCATTTTGGTATTTATGGGCACTTGGTGTGGTGATAGTCGTAGAGAAATACCGCGATTTTACAAGGTGCTAGAAGCAGCTAAGTTTCCGATGAGCCAACTTAAAGTTATCGCTGTAAGTAGTGCACCCGATATGTATAAACAAAGTCCAAATCGTGAAGAAAAAGGCTTAAACATTCATCGTGTACCTACGTTTATTTTTTATAAAAAAGGTAAAGAAGTGAATAGAATTGTGGAACATCCTGTCACAACCTTCGAAGATGATATTGTAAAAATATTGAATGATAGCTATGAATCGAATTATAGCGTCGTAGATGCTGTTAATGAGATTATTGATGCTCCCGATTTTTATGAGAAAGCGTTGGCGCAACTCGAAACATATAAAACTAAGACGAAAAATACATATGCTTTAAATACATATTCAAGAATCTTAACATCAACAAATAGACAAGATAAGGCTATAGATGTATTGCGATTAAATACAATGCTCTTTCCTAACGATGCAAAGGCTTATATGAGTTTGGCAAATCTGTATTTAAAACTAAATAATAAAAAGAAGGCATTGACGCATTATGAAGAAGCACTAAAAATTAATCCTACAAATGCGCAACTCAAAGCAAGAATAGACCAAATAAAAAGTGAGCTTTTGAGTGCTAATAATTAATAAGAAATAGTGTAATTTTGCTGTCTTAAAAATTACACGATGCAATTATCAGAACAAGAGATTGTAAGACGCGAAAAACTTACGAAGTTACGAGAGTTAGGTATTAATCCGTATCCAGCAGATTTATTTCCTGTGAAAGATATGTCTTTGGCGATTAAAGAACATTTCACGGATGGTAAGAAAGTGACGATTGCTGGACGTTTAATGAGCCGCCGTATTCAAGGAAAAGCGTCATTCGCAGAATTGCAAGATGCAGATGGACGCATACAAGTGTATTTTAATAGAGATGAAATTTGTACTGGTGAAGATAAAACCAAGTATAACGAGGTATATAAAAAATTACTAGATATTGGTGATTTTATAGGTGTTGAGGGAGAGCTGTTTAAAACACAGGTTGGCGAAATTACGGTAATGGTTAAAGATTTTACATTATTATCAAAGGCGCTAAAACCATTACCATTACCAAAAACTGATAGTGAAGGAAATACATTTGATGAGTTTAACGATCCTGAGCTTCGGTATCGTCAGCGTTATGCTGATTTAGTGGTCAATCCACATGTAAAAGATGTTTTTGTTAAGCGTACAAAATTGTTCAATGCGATGCGTCAGTTTTTTAATGATGCAGGTTATTTTGAAGTAGAGACGCCAATTTTACAACCTATTCCTGGTGGTGCAGCGGCACGCCCGTTTATTACACATCATAATAGTCTAGACATTCCTTTATACATGCGTATAGCGAATGAACTATACCTAAAAAGGTTAATTGTAGGAGGTTTTGATGGTGTGTATGAATTCTCAAAGAACTTTAGAAATGAAGGAATGGATAGAACCCACAATCCAGAATTTACAGCTATGGAAATCTACGTAGCTTATAAAGATTATAATTGGATGATGGAATTCGTTGAAAAATTATTAGAATATTGTGCGATTGCTGTAAACGGAACTACAAAAGCGACTTTTGGAGCGCATGAAATAGATTTTAAAGCACCTTATGCACGTGTCACCATGACCGATGCAATTAAGCATTTTACTGAATTTGATATTACAGGAAAATCTGAAGATGAGTTAAGAGCTGCTGCAAAAGGCATGGGAATTGACGTAGATTATACCATGGGTAAAGGCAAGCTCATCGATGAGATTTTTGGCGAAAAATGTGAGGGTAATTATATACAGCCAACCTATATAACAGACTATCCAAAAGAAATGTCTCCATTGTGTAAAGAACATCGCGATAATCCTGAATTAACAGAGCGTTTTGAATTGATGGTATGTGGTAAGGAAATTGCCAATGCCTATTCTGAATTAAATGATCCGATAGACCAACGCGAACGTTTCGAAGCACAGTTAAAATTAGCTGAAAAAGGAGATGATGAGGCAACAGAATTTATCGATTATGACTTTTTACGTGCTTTAGAATATGGTATGCCGCCTACTTCAGGATTAGGTATAGGTATGGATCGACTTGTTATGTTCTTAACAAATAATCAGTCCATACAAGAGGTGTTGTTTTTTCCACAAATGCGACCAGAGAAAAAAACATCTTCAGTTGCGTTAAATGATGATGAAAAAGCAGTATTTGCCTTGCTTCAAAAGGAAGAGAAGATTGACTTGAATACATTAAAGATACAATCAGGTTTAAGTAATAAAAAATGGGATAAAACCATTAAAGGGCTAACTAAAAACAATCTGGCAAAGGTCAACAAAACCGAAGAAGGTTTGTTTGTTGAGGTTATTGATTAAGGTCGTCAAGAGAAGTTAAGGTTGAAGTTTTCTGAAGGAAAACATTAGAAAAAAGAATCAAAAAACTTGATTCTTTTTTTATTTGAAATAATTTATATTCGTTTATGCCAAACTCGAAAAAGATAGGTCTTCTTCTTGGACCACTACTTTTTTTAATAGCCATTAACTTGCCTTTTGAAATGGTGTCTCAAAATGGCGACGCTGTCATTGGTGTAGCCCTATGGATGGTTACCTGGTGGATCACAGAAGCAGTGTCTATTTCAGTAACTGCATTGTTGCCTTTAATTCTTTTTCCTCTTTTAAAAGTAATGCCCATTGCCGAGGTGGGTGCGAATTATGGTAGTCCCATTATCTTTTTATTCTTTGGTGGTTTTGTGTTAGCATTAGCATTAGAAAAGGTGAATTTACATAGACGCATTGCGCTCAATATTATAAAACTAACGGGTACAACTCCTAATAAAGTAGTATTAGGTTTTATGATTGCAACGGGTTTGTTAAGTATGTGGATCAGTAATACAGCAAGTACTGTAGTCATGTTGCCTATTGCCTTATCGGTAATAAAATTATTAATAGATGATGAAGATGGTTTCACCAAAGATGATCAAAATTTTGCATTAGCAGTGATGTTAGGTATTGCCTTTTCAGCGAATGCTGGAGGTATTGCTACTGTTATTGGTACACCACCAAACTCTGTATTGATTGGCTTATTAGAAAATGAATATAATATTGAAATATCTTTTTTAAAATGGATGACCATCGGTTTGCCATTTTCTACCCTTATGATAGGTGTCGTGTATGTGGTTTTGGTAAAATGGATGTATCCAAACAAAAACTTACAGTTTAAAGCTTCAAGAGCAATTATTGATGACGAATTAAAAAAACTAGGAAGTATTACCGCAAAAGAAAAAATGGTGTTGTTAATTTTTGCAATTACTGTTTTTCTCTGGATTTTTAGAACAGCTATCAATGCTGTTTTTCCTGAGTTAAAACTGTCAGATACGATTATAAGTATGGTGGCGGCGGTTGCTATTTTTGCAATACCTTTTAACTTAAAAAGAGGAGAGTTTATTTTGCAATGGAAAGACACCGAAAAATTGGCTTGGGGCATTTTAATATTATTTGGTGGTGGTTTAGCGCTGGCAAAAGGAATGTCGTCAAGCGGTATCGTTGATCTTGTCTCAAATGCCATTGCGACGAGTAACATAAGTGTTTTGTTAACAGCTTCATTGCTTATTGTATTAATGTTATTCATGACAGAGCTGATGAGTAATGTGGCACTAGTGGCCGTTTTGGCTCCAGTAGTTGCGGGTATTGCGATTGGGCTAGACATACCTATTATTTATTTATTGATTCCGGTTACCATTGCGAGTAGTTGCGCTTTTATGTTGCCCATGGCAACACCGCCCAATGCGATCGTCTTTGCTAGTGGTTATATAAAAGTGCATCAAATGGCTAGAGCAGGCATAGTATTAAATCTTATAGCAGTAGGACTACTTATCTTAATGTTTCAGTTTGTGATTCCTTTATTTTTTTGAAATAGTATTTTTTTTCATCCAAAAACCCGCTTTTTTATCATACCACCTTTCGTATCTTTAATACTTTGCATAAAGAGAAAAGCATTAGCGTCTATTTTATCTATTTCGGTTTTTAAACGAGCAATTTCTAATCTTGTAACGATGGTATATAATATGTCAATATCATGACGCTCTTCATCGCTTTTACCATAGCCACCTTTACCTTTATAGATAGTTACACCCCGCCCTAAATTTTCGGTAATCATCAATCGTAATTTTTCATTTTCTTTCGAAATAATTGTAATTCCAGTATACTCTTCAACACCTTCGATAACAAAATCTACAGTTCTTGAAGCGGCAAAATAGGTGAGCATGGCGTAGAGTGCCACCTCAATAGATAATACGTACGCACCTACTAAAAAGATAATAATATTAAAAACGAAAATAATATCACCAATAGTAAGTCCAGTTTTTTTACTCAAGTAGATAGCTAATACCTCAGTGCCATCAATTACAGCACCGCCTCGAATCGCCAAGCCAATACCTGCCCCTAAAAAGAAACCACCAAAAACAGCAATTAATAATTTATCTGAAGTAATAATGGGGTAGGGTACTAGATGTAAAATGATAGCTAAGCCTAAAATAGCCAAGATACTTTTTAGAGCAAAACGACGACCAATATTAAAATATCCTAAAATTATGAATGGTAAATTGACTACAACAACTAATAATGAAAGTGATACTGTAGTAGTTTCAGAAATCAAAAGTGAAATACCCATTGCACCGCCATCAATAAAATTATTCGGCAATAAGAATCCTTTTAAGCCAAACCCTGCGGAGAATATACTTAACATAATAAAGAAAATATCATGTGCTTTATGCCAGATGTTTACGCGCAACAATTTTGCTTCTTTTACTAGCTCTCTATTACTACTAATATCTCTTTCCTTTTTAAACTTACGTTTTGCTAAAGCAATACTTATTTTTTGGAATAATGATTTCATAAAAGACTCTTTTGATGATTGTTTTTGTTTATTTCAGAATGTTACTAAGTTACCTGATTTAAAACAGAAATTTATATATTGTTTCTATAAAATTATAGATCATGAAAATGTATCAGAAAGAGTTTAGACTACCTTATTTTACCAGAGGGTATCATTTAATAACTGATTTGGTATTAGAACCGCTTCCTGAATTGAGTAAAATACACCAAGGTGTGTTGCAAGTTTTTATTAAACATACTTCTGCGAGCTTAACAATAAATGAAAATGCCGATACAACCGTACGTCAAGATTTTGAGAGCCATCTAAATATTATGGTACCCGAAAATGCATTGTATTACAAACATACTTTTGAGGGCTCTGATGATATGCCTGCTCACATTAAAGCATCTTTAATGGGGTCGTCTGTGCAAATTCCTATAACAGAAGGAAAGCTAAACCTTGGAATCTGGCAAGGTATTTACCTCTGTGAACATAGAAATCATGCAGATACTAGAAAACTGGTGGTAACTGCTTTTGGAGTTTAAATATCTTCAACTATAAAAATGGCATTGTTATTCAGATCATAAAATCCAAATTCATGTGTTTTCCAATCAGTATTCAAACGTAACTTATCTCTCGAAACAGTGCCCCTTTTCACAAATTCTTCGAAAAAAGGTTGAATATTTTTACAAATATTTTTATGACCGAACCTCCAAGTAACAGATCACCTTCTGTATTTGCATGCCATTGTAAATGCACAAATAAATGATTGCGTTTAAGCACTGCATACATTGTGTCTTTAGAAATTAACTGGAAGCCAACCTTTGCTTGATACCAGTTAACATCACGATCGATATCTTCAGAAGGCAGTACAGGAGTAATCCCGAGAAGTATAGAGGCCATAAAAAAGAATATCACTAATTATATACTAATGCAGCTACCTCTGTATAATCTTCTTCCTTTTCTTTCTTGAAAAAATCTGACTTATAATGTTGTCTTAAAATGTCACAGAAACTGCTTCGCAGCTGCGGAAATTCAAGTAACATGTCTTTAAAGTTTGAAGCCGAAGTTTTTTCCATAAAATATTCAACGACTTTCGCAGAAGCTATGGTAAGCCTTTTATTAAACCTTGTGCCATCACCAAACTTAGCATCAAAATTAATAATCTGATTACTAATATTTTTTATGGCTTGCTTAACTCCATATTTTTTAATATGAATATATGCTAATCGTAAATGGGCTTCGTGCGTGAAATAGGTATGCGGAAGCGTACAGCTTTCGAATTTCTCTTCAAACTCATCATTGGTTAGAAGATGATGTTTTTCAGTCATAGTTGGTGGGTTTACTACCGAAACAAGTTCAGTAAATTTTACTTTTACTTTTTTCAATAGCTAGACGAATTTAAACGAAATTATTGTAATTGCAAATAATTTAACAAATTCGCAGTATTCAAAACTGTTTATAAAATTGTTTTAACTGTGAATTACTTAATAAAGTTTAAGCGCTAAAAAGTCTGTTAAAGTCTTGCGAATACTACAAAAATTGAGAGAACATTATTTCTCTAATCATTTAATTAGTTAATAATTAACATGTTAAAAAAAAGTTTGTTGCAGTAAAATGAATTGTGTGTAGTGAGTGGGAAATGTCGGCTATTTTTAGCTGCCTTTTTTGATTAAAGAAGATTTGTATTAGTTAAAAGTCGTATTTTAGTCTATAATTAAAAACAAGATAAATGGCTACAATAACATTAAAAGGTATAACAATTCATACATCTGGAAATTTACCAGAAATCGGGTCGCAGGCTCCAAATTTTTCACTAACAAAAACTGATCTTTCTAAATCATCTTTAAACGATTATAAAGGTTCTAAAGTTGTACTTAATATTTTTCCGAGTGTAGATACGGGTACTTGTGCAGCATCTGTTAGACAATTTAATAAAGAAGCAGCTGAGCTAGAAAATACAAAAATACTGTGTATTTCAAGAGATTTACCTTTTGCACAAGCACGTTTCTGTGGTGCAGAGGGTATCGAAAATGTAGAAAATCTATCTGATTATGCTACAGGATCTTTTGGTAAAGATTACGGATTAGAAATTACAGACGGTCCTTTACAAAATTTGCATGCTAGATGCGTAGTTGTATTAGATGAACAAGGAAAAGTATTATATACAGAGCAAGTTCCAGAAATCGTTGATGAACCTAATTATAAAGCAGCTTTAGAAGCTTTGTTAGACGAATAATAGTTTGTAAGTGAATTTAAACCAAGTAACAATCCCTTCGCTTGATCTAACAAAGTCTATTCCCTTTTATGAAAAATTAGGGCTTAAACTTATTGTAAAAACTTTACCGTATTATGCCAGATTTGAATGCTCAGAAGGTAGTAAAGCGACTTTTTCAATCCATCAAGTTGATGAGTTGCCTAAAGGAGATGGTATCTATGTGTATTTTGAATGTAATGACCTAGATGATCATGTAAATACTCTAGTAGAAAACGGGTTGAAATTTGATGAAATGCCTAATGCTAAAAGTTGGTTATGGAGAGAGGCGCGTTTAAAAGATAGAGATGGTAATCAAATCATTTTATATTATGCAGGCGAAAATAGGTTAAATCCACCTTGGAGGATTCCAAAATAAGTTATTACTATTGAAAAATAAGAATGATAATTTTCTGGTTAGCAGATTTAAAAGTGTGAAATATGCACTAACGGGTATTTGGTTGTTAGTCACTACTGAACCCAGTGTTATGATTCAGTTTGTAATAACCATTCTTATAACTATTGTAGGTTTTATTGTTGGATTGTCATCAGTAGAGTGGATACTACAATTATTAGCCATAGGTTTAGTATTGGTAGCAGAATCAGCGAATACAGCTATAGAGAAATTGGCAGATTTTGTACATAAAGAGTATCATAAAGATATTGGTTTTATTAAGGATGTAGCGGCTGGGGCACCAGCATTTGCAGCCATTATTGCTGTAATTATTGGCTGCATAATTTACGTACCTAAGTTTTGGTAGTATGATTGTAAAAGTGTTCATGAACTCTTATATTTTTGTGTATTTTTGCGAGATAAGTATCGTAGATGGCAAAGAAGAAAAAAGCTACTAAGCAAAAAAAAACTAATAAACTCGTACGCTTTTTTAAAAATAAGCAAACACACCTCATTTTTGGGGTGTTTTTAATGTTGTTCAGTGTTTTTTTATTGGTGTCATTTATTTCATTTTTTAAGAACTGGCAAGCAGACCAGAGTCAATTAGCTCAATTCTCTAAAAGAGCCGTAGATGCTAAAAATCTTCTGGGTAAAATAGGTGCTCAAATAAGTCATTTTAGTATTTACAAAGGAGTTGGTGTAGCTGCGTTTCTATTACCCATCATGCTCTTTTTTACGGGTATGGTTTCTGCGTTTAACCTAAAACTAAAGTTACTTAGAAGTGTTTGGTTTTGGGGAATTTTGTTTTCTGTTTGGTTTGCTATTGCTTTTGGTTTTTTCTTTCCTGAGAAACCGCTGTTGGGAGGTGTTTTTGGTTTTGAAATTAATGATTTTTTAAAGGATTTTATTGGAAGAGCTGGAGTGTTTTTAATATTACTATTTAGTTTATTAGCTTATATAATTTTTAAATTTAAATTAACACCAGATTTAGTTAAAGAAAAAATACCAAAGGCAAAACTTTCTGTAAAGAACAAAAAAAATACGGTTGTAGAGGATGTTACTGAACAAGGGTATATAACAGAAACGATCTCAGAAAAGCCTGCTTCGGAAATCGAATTTGAAGTAAAAGAAGAACTTATTAAAAAAACTGAAAAAGTTAAAAGCCCAGCATTAGAATTTGAAAATGTAAAGACTGAACCTAAAGAAGAAGCTAAGCATGACGAGGTTAAAGTAGAAGTAGAACAAACCTTTGAAGAAGATAAATTAATTGAGAACCTTTCTAATAAGCTAGTCGAAGATTTTGGAGAATTCGATCCTACCTTAGAACTTTCAGAATATAAGTTTCCTACATTAGAGTTGTTAAAAGATTATGGTAATGAAAATATTACCATTAATCAAGAAGAACTTGAAGCTAACAAAGATAGAATTGTAGAAACGCTTAGTAATTACAAAATTGGTATTAGTAGTATAAAAGCTACCATTGGTCCTACGGTAACATTGTACGAAATTGTACCTGATGCGGGAGTACGAATTTCTAAGATTAAGAATTTAGAAGATGATATTGCCTTATCATTATCGGCTTTAGGTATTCGTATCATTGCTCCAATTCCTGGAAAAGGAACGATAGGTATCGAAGTACCGAATAAGAATGCAACCATCGTTTCAATGAAATCAGTGTTATCAACACAGAAATTTCAAAATGCAAAAATGGAATTACCATTAGCACTAGGAAAAACGATTTCAAATGAAACTTTTGTTATTGACCTTGCCAAAATGCCACACCTTCTAATGGCTGGAGCAACAGGTCAAGGTAAATCGGTGGGGCTAAATGCTGTTTTAACCTCGTTGTTATATAAAAAACATCCTGCCGAAGTAAAGTTTGTATTAGTTGATCCTAAAAAGGTAGAATTAACATTGTTCAATAAGATAGAACGTCATTACCTAGCAAAATTACCAGATACCGAAGAAGCCATAATCACAGATACGACGAAAGTAGTATATACACTGAATTCATTATGTATTGAAATGGATAATCGCTATGATTTACTTAAAGAGGCGTATGTACGAAATATTAAAGAGTATAACGCTAAGTTTAAAGCTAGAAAGTTAAATCCAGAAAACGGACATAAATTTCTACCCTATATAGTACTGGTTATTGATGAATTTGCAGATCTTATTATGACTGCTGGTAAAGAAGTTGAAACTCCAATTGCTAGGTTAGCACAATTGGCAAGAGCCGTAGGTATTCATCTAATTGTAGCAACACAGCGACCATCTGTGAATGTGATAACAGGTATTATTAAGGCAAACTTCCCAACACGAGTAGCCTTTAGGGTAACTTCTAAAATAGATTCTCGAACAATTTTAGATGCGCAAGGAGCAGATCAACTTATCGGAAAAGGAGACATGCTTATCTCTACGGGTAATGATTTAACACGTTTACAATGTGCTTTTGTAGATACACCAGAAGTAGATAAAATAACTGATTTTATTGGTTCTCAAAGAGCGTACCCAAGTGCACACTTATTACCCGAATATCTTGGAGAAGAAAGTGGCACAGGTCTTGATATAGATATCGCAGATAGAGATGCGCTCTTCGCAGACGCAGCACATGTCATTGTAAATGCTCAGCAAGGATCAGCCTCTTTATTACAACGAAAACTAAAATTAGGATACAATAGAGCAGGGCGTATTATCGATCAATTAGAAGCTGCAGGAATTGTAGGACCTTTTGAAGGGAGTAAAGCCAGACAGGTATTGATAAGTGATGTGTTAGCACTCGAAGAATTATTAAAAAATGAATAAACCAATTAAAATGAAAAGATTTTTTACCATAGTAATTTTATTGATTTCAACCACAATTTCTTTTGCGCAAGGAGCTGATAAAGCTCAAAAATTATTAGACGAAGTGTCGGCTAAAATGAATGCATATAAAAATATATATGTTGAATTTAAGTATGTGTTAGACAATACAAAAGAAGGTGTACATCAAGAAACGAGAGGAAATGCTACTATGAAAGGTGATTTGTATAATGTAAATTTTTTAGGTACAAATCAGTTATTTGATGGTAAGAAAATTTATACAATTATTCCTGAAGATGAAGAGGTGAATGTTTCTGAAGTTGATACTGAAGAAGATGATACATTAACCCCTTCAAAATTCTTTTCCTTTTATAAAAACGGATTTAGATACAATTGGGCACATTTAGATAACATAAACGGTAGAAAAATACAATATGTAAAGTTGAATCCTATTGATTCTAATTCGGCAATCGCAAGTGTGCTATTAGGAATAGATGTAAATACAAAACATATTTATAACCTTATAGAAACGGGTAAAAACACGACGGTAACCACATTAACGGTGACAAAGTTTCAACCAGATCAAAAGTTATCAAGTAATCTGTTCACTTTTGATGAAGCTAAATATAAAAGTAAAGGTTACCTTATCAATAAATTATAGACGATATTTTTTACAAATAATTAAGTATCCTATCAATAATAGGATACTTTTTTTATGTAGTTTTGACAAGATATTCTATCACTTGAAGATTTTAAATAAATACATATTAAAGAGTTTTCTTATACCCTTTTTAGCAACCTTTTTTATCATTCTTTTTGTAATGGTAATGCAGGTGTTATGGTTACAATTCGATAAAATTGCGGGTAAGGGTATTGATATCTTCATCATTCTTAAGTTTTTAGTATATATAGGCCAGATGCAGATCCCTATGGCATTACCTGTGGCTATTTTATTATCGTCTATTATGGCATTAGGAAATCTGTCTGAGAATTATGAATTTGCTGCTGTAAAATCGGCTGGTATCTCACTGCAAAGATTTATTAGACCCTTGGTAATTATGATGATAGTACTTAGCGGATTAAACTTTTTGTTTTTAAATTATGCGTTTCCTCGAGCTGCGTTTAAGTTCAAAAACTTATTACTTGATATGCAAAAAACAAAGCCAGCATTAGCTTTTGTGCCTGGTACTTTTAATACAGAATTACCAGGGTACAGTATCAAGTTTAAAGAAAAGTATGGTGAAGATAATGATTTGTTAAAAGATGTTCATATTTATTATGATCTCGATAAAGGCAGTTTTAATAATAAAGTTATAAAAGCAGAGAAAGGTCAAATTACTAGTGATGTGGGTAGTAAATACATGACCTTGATATTACAGAATGGATATCATTATGAAGAGATTATTCCTAAGAAGAATACATATAAAAAAACAAAGAGTATGCCTGCTACCAAAACATACTTTAAAGAGTATGTGGTAAACATAGACATTTCTAAATTAAGTAATATTGATGCCGCTAACTATAAAGAAGATCGAGAGATGCTTAGTTTAAAACAGTTAAGCTATTATACAGATTCTTTAAAAGTACCTTATGACGAATTTATATCAAATAAAGCAGAGAATTTTTATTTACGGGGTGGGGTCAAGAAAATGTTTAACGACTCGCTAACTGTTAAAGATATAGATAAAGACATACTCAAAAATTTCGATTCTATAGGTAAACTTTCTGTGTTAGACAATGCGTTGAATAATGTAGATAGAACGATTAATGATATAGAATCGTTCTCTAAAACATTTAAGAATAAGCAAAAATTCTTGAATGTTTATAATACAGAATACCATAGACGATTAGCATTTTCAATTGCGTGTTTAGTGTTGTTTTTTATAGGTGCTCCTTTAGGATCTATCATAAGAAAAGGAGGTTTTGGCCTCCCTATGATTTTAGCAATTATTATCTTTGTTATCTATTTCTTTATTTCAACACTTGGTAGAAATATGGCATGGTCGAGTACGTTAACAGCTCCGTTTGGAGCTTGGTTGGCAACCATTGTTTTACTGCCATTTGGCTTATTGCTTACACGTAGAGCTACTCAAGATAAAGGAATATTCAATATAGATGCATTTTTGCAACCTATTACAAATTTTTTCAAACGATTTAATAAATCGAAAAGATAAAATCATTTAAAATGATAACCACAGAAAAAAGTACTCTACAACTCAATACTATTAAAGAAGCTATTGCTGATATTAAAAAAGGCAAATTAGTGATTGTTGTAGATGACGAAGATAGAGAAAATGAAGGCGATTTTATCGCTGCAGCTGAGGCTGTAACGCCAGAAATGATCAATTTCATGTCGATGCATGGCAGAGGATTGATTTGTGCTCCGCTAACCGAAGATAGGTGTAAAGAGTTAGATCTTACCATGATGGTACAAAATAATACGGTATTGCATCATACGCAGTTTACCGTATCTGTCGATTTGATAGGACAGGGTTGTACAACAGGTATCTCTACACACGATAGAGCAAAAACTATAAAAGCTTTAGTTGATGACACTACAAAACCATTTGATTTAGGTCGGCCAGGTCATATATTTCCGTTAAAGGCTATGAATGGAGGGGTTTTAAGAAGAACAGGTCATACGGAGGCTGCTATTGATTTAGCGCGTTTAGCAGGTTTTAAACCTGCGGGAATCTTGGTAGAAATATTGAATGAAGATGGTAGTATGGCACGCTTACCACAATTGGTTGAAGTCGCCAAAAAATTTGATTTAAAGATTATTTCTATTGAAGATTTGGTAGCCTATCGTATGCAGCACGATTCTTTAATTCAAAAAGTTGAAGATTTTAATTTACAAACACGTTTTGGTGAATTTCGCTTAAGAGCGTATCAACAAACTACGAATAACCAAGTGCATATTGCACTAACAAAAGGAGATTGGGAAGAAAGTGAACCTGTATTAGTACGCGTTAATTCAACCTTAATAAATAACGACATTATTCGCTTACTAACATCTAAACCCGATGATAGTTTTAGTCAGACTTTTAAATTGATTAACGAAGAAGGTAAGGGTGCTGTAGTATTTATTAATCAAGAAAATCAATCTTTTAATTTAGCAAACCGCCTAGGATTAATTAAAGATTTACAACAAGAGACGAAAACCGAGGTTCCGAGGATTAAACTCGATGAGAAAGATTTTGGTATTGGAGCACAAATACTACATGACATTCATATAAATAAGCTCAGAATCATTTCGAATAGTGCGAATATTAAAAAGCGTGTCGGTATTATTGGTTACGGACTCGAAATAGTAGATCACGTTGGCTATTAATCTATTTACTACCTTCGTTTAGTGAGTTTGTTACGCAAAATATTATATCCTTTTTCAGTTTTGTACGGGGAAGTTATTGCTGCCCGCAATAAAATGTATGATACAGGAGTCTTAAAATCTACAAAATTTGATATTCCAGTGATTATCGTGGGTAATTTAAGTGTAGGAGGCACAGGAAAGTCACCTCAAATAGAATACCTCATTCGATTACTTAAAGACAATTATAAAGTTGCTGTGTTAAGTAGAGGATATAAGAGAACATCTAAAGGATTTGTTATTGCGAATGAGAATGCATCCGCACAAAGTATTGGTGATGAGCCGATGCAGTTTTATACGAAGTTTAAAGATGAAGTTATTATAGCAGTTGATGCTGATCGCGTAAATGGGATTAAGCACTTGCAAGAACAATTTGACCTAGATGTTATTTTATTAGATGATGCATATCAGCATAGAAAAGTAGAAGCTGGATTTAATATTTTGTTAACGTCTTATGACAACTTATATGTAGATGATACCATGTTGCCTACGGGCGATTTGCGTGAAAAAGTTAAAGGAGCAAATAGGGCACAGGTTATCATAGTTACAAAATGCCCAGAATCATTTTCTGAAGAAAAACAGTTTGAGATTACTAAAAAACTAAATGTTGAAATGCAGCAAACGGTATTCTTTACTAAAATAGCATATAGTGATAAGGTAAAAGGTGTAAAAGATAGTATCTTGGTTAATGAGTTGAAAAATTATGAGATTCTATTGGTTACTGGAATTGCTAAAACGAATCCATTAATTGCATATTTAAAATCACAAAATGTTTATTTTCAATATTTAAAATTCAAAGATCACTATAATTTTACGTCTGGAGATTATAGTAAAATTGAAAAGCAATTTTCTGAATTAAATTCAGATAAAAAAATTATCTTAACTACTGAAAAAGATTATGTACGTGCTTTTTCAGATAAAAATGAAGTTTACTACTTGCCTATAAAAACTAAATTTTTAGAACATGGTGATGATTTTGATTCTTTGGTAGAAAAATATATACATACGATCCATAAAAAAACGCCTCATTGAGGCGTTTTTTTTACTAAATTTATTTTTTTAAT
>NZ_JBWQOJ010000044.1:0-26398 GCF_056591795.1 Maritimimonas sp. 2210JD6-3
GTAAAACGTTTTTTTTTTATTTCCGTTCAGTTATTTCCGAACGAAACATTTTTAATATTCTATTTCCTAGTTCTGATGGTTCACAATGAGCAGAAATTGTACTTGTCAAATCAATTTCAATTGGTAAATTCAATACCGTTTCTATTCTCAAAGTACTATTCCTATCTGTCAGTCCACGTATTGAAATTCTTCTGTACTTTTCCTCAAATCTACGCATTGACTTTTCTTTACTTGCTTTAAAAGCAGGCCAATCAGATTTTTTTCCCATTCCAGCTTTTTTTTCCGCAATATTAAATTTGTCGAAATTCCGTTTAATGGCTTTTCCAATAATTTCCATTGAAGAGTTCAACTCAATTACTTCACAATCCTTTTGTTCATAATGATAGCCAGCTTTTGGTTCTTTAGAAATAGGTGCAATGATAATTTCAGAGTGCTTTTCGGACAGATAAACTGTAACTGATTTAATGACTTTCAGTTTGGGTTCAGGTGGCTTAAATGTTATACTTCTGATTTTCATTCAAATGTTTTACAACGGTCTAGGCTATGATTTCGTTGTGGAATCATCCGCAGGATTATTCCGCCGAAATCCAGCCGTTTGATTTATACTTTTATTTTGGTGTGGCACAAAACCACAATGAATTATAGCCATTGTTGGCATTTCGTTTTCTTTTCAGTATGTCCTTAAATCAAAATTAAGAGTTTGTTGATACATCCACGTTTATAGCAACTTCAATTTCAAAATTATTTGGACTTCCATCCCATTGAAATGATCCTTCTGATGAAACCGAAACTGAAGGATTAATTAATATTCCTTTAGCCAAACGTTCAAAAAGTTCTTGATTCTCTATTTGAAAAATAGTATTTTGATTAATTGCTTGTAATAAATCAGTTTGATTTGTAATATTTTCAATTTCTATTCCATTAAAATCTATTGAGTAATAATGTAACAATATATTGTCAATACTATTAAGGTTTTTAAACCGATATACTACAGAGTTTACAGTAATACTTCGAATATTATTTGTATTGTTTAGATGCTGTCTTAAAGGAGAAGTATCAAATTCTCCATAAACTGTTGTAGGCGAACCCGAAGGACCTATTGGAACTCTTATTTTTACTGATTGAATAATTGTACTATTGGTTATAATTGTTTCATCAGATTCTTTATTACAAGAAATAACCATATAAATTGTTAATAATAAAAGGACTTTTTTCATTTTCGTATTTGTTTTTTTGTGACTTATAAATGAATGCCAACTATAATATAAGTGTATTACACTTATATTCTATATGGTTTATACAAATTTACTATTTATTTTTTAGGAAACTTTGCTTGTATCGCTTCTAAACATAAATTATGAATACTCCCTAGATGACTATGTTTTTTTGAAGTATCTGGCTGATATTCCCCTTTTTGTATCTGCTGTGCTATTTGTTGGTAGGCTTCTCTAAAAGAAAGCCCGCGTTCAACCAAGGTGTTGATATTATCAACCGTAAAGAGGTATTTATATTTTTCATCATATACATGTATATCTTTTACAATAACCTGTTGAATGCTGTAATTAAAAATATCAAGTATCGTTAACATGTCTGTAATACCATTGATTATATTTTCTTTTAACAACTGAAAATCACGATGATAACCACTAGATAGGTTATTAGTAATCAAAATCATTTCCGTATGCAATGCTTGGATCTTATTACACTTACCACGAATTAATTCAAATACATCAGGGTTTTTTTTATGCGGCATAATGCTACTACCTGTTGTCAATTCATTTGGAAAGGAAATAAAATCGAAATTCTGACTCATATACAAGCAGATATCCATCGCAAATCTGCTCAAAGTATTTGCTAAACTACCTAAAGCCGTGGCAATTGTGCGTTCATTTTTACCTCTACCCAACTGTGCCGCTACTACATTGTATTTTAAGGTTTTAAAGTCTAATTCTTTGGTTGTAAATTCTCTATCGATTGGAAAAGAACTCCCATATCCAGCTGCAGAACCCAGTGGGTTTTGATCTACTATTTTTTGAGTAGCATGTAAGAGATAGACATCATCAATTAACAATTCAGCGTAAGCTGAAAACCATAAGCCAAACGAAGACGGCATTGCCACTTGTAAATGCGTATAGCCTGGTAACAATTTATCTTGATAGTTCTCAGCTAGTTTTAGAAGTGTATCAAAGAGTGTCTTTGTTTTAGATTGAATGGAATGTAATTGTTCTTTATAATATAATTGTAAGGCCACCAATACTTGATCATTTCGAGATCGTGCTGTGTGAATCTTTTTGCCTACTTCTCCATATTTCTTAGTGAGTTCAAATTCTATTTTTGAATGAACATCTTCGAACTGCTTTTCTATAAGAAATGTTCCGTTATCAATTTGTTCTTGTAAATCAGTTAAACCTTTTTCTAATACCTTTAATTCTTTATTAGTTATCAAACCAATATGTGCTAACATTTTAGCATGTGCTAAAGATGCCTGCACATCATATCTAGCAATATGTACATCAATTTCACGGTCATTCCCTACGGTAAACTGTTCTATTTTTTGATCGATGGAGAATCCTTTATCCCAGAGTTTCATATCATTTTCTACGAAAGCAGAAATCTCTACTTTCTTGTTTTAAGTTACTATTAGATAAATTCCGTATTAACTTCGAGCCTCTACTTGAGGTGATATTTTACGGAATGATAATTTACTTTATTTTATGTCATTGCGAATGGAATGAAGCAATCTATTAAAGGTTGCCACGTCACTTCGTTCCTCACAATGATTTATTATTAAATACTGATAATCACCATATTCAATAAATCAATATATAATTGTATGCCTTCTTTTATTTCGTCAATATAAATAAACTCATCTGCGGTATGCGAGCGAGTACTATCACCTGGCCCTAACTTAAGTGATGGACAACTCAATACGGCTTGATCTGATAATGTTGGTGAACCGTAGGTTTTTCTACCTAATGCGATTCCTGCCTGTACTAAAGCATGATCTTTAGCAATAGATGACGAATTCAATCGTAAACTTCTTGGTTCAATACTATCGCAAGGTGATTCCTTTTTAAGGATTTCTGCAATCTCAGCGTTCGAATATTGATCATTTACACGTACATCTACTACTAATTTTACATCGGCAGGCACTGCGTTGTGTTGTTTGCCTGCATTTATCTGCGTAACTGTCATCTTAACGTCAGCCAATACTTTTGATGTTTTTTCAAATTGATATTGCTGAAACCATTGTAATACATTAATTGTATTATAAATGGCATTATTATTATTAGGATGCGCCGCATGGCTTGGTGTCCCTTTTACTACGGCATCAAAAACAACCAATCCTTTTTCAGCAATCGCGAGTTGCATTAAAGTGGGTTCTCCTACGATGGCCACATCAACCTTAGGAATAATAGACAGCATACTGTTCAAACCATTCTCTCCACTACTCTCTTCTTCCGCGGAAGCGACATACACTAAATTATAATTTAAATCAGATTGCTTATAAAAAAAGGTAAAGGTCGCCAACAAAGACACCAAGGCACCACCTGCATCATTACTACCCAAACCAAACAACTTACCATCTTCTACCACAGGCTGAAATGGATCTTTGGTATATCCATTATTAGGCTTTACCGTATCATGATGTGAGTTTAATAACAAGGTTGGTTTGGAAGCATCGAAATGTTTATTTGTAGCCCATACGTTATTTTGGTTTCTTTTATACGACATGTTATGTTCAATAAACCATTGCTCAAGAAGTGTTGCTGTTTTAGCTTCTTCTGAAGAAAAAGAGGGCGTAGCAATTAGCTTTTTTAGGAGCTCTATAGATTTAGTTGTTAATTCTTTAATATTCAGCATACTAGATTTATTTTTTGTTCTATTTATTTTCTTTGCTTGTCCAAAGAAAACGAACCAAAAGAAATGACACTTTTCCGAGGAATTTTTTCCAATATTTATTGGAAAAACTCTTCACCAAAACTATGCGTCAAACTTTGCCTTCCTGGATTTCATAGTTTTGGCGACACATTCTGCGGAAAAGAAGTTCGATGCTTTGCATCGATGTTAATTTAATCATATCATTATAATTTTATTGTTGTGAATTTAAATTCTTCATTAAATAACATTTCTGCTTTTCCTATACATACTTTTTCTACCTTATTCTCCAGGGCATGGAAGCAATTGGTCATTTTTGGAAGCATACCTTCTGCAATGATCTTATTTTTAAGTAATGATTTATAGGAAATTGAATCGATATGCTCAATAATAGAATTATCATTAGTAATATCTAACAATACACCTCTTTTATCAAAACAATAATATAATTCTGTTGTATATAATTTTGCTAATCCAATAGCTAATTCAGCAGCAATGGTATCTGCATTCGTATTTAATAGTTGTCCGTTTTCATTATGTGTGATCGCACAAAATACGGGCGTGATTCTATTATGTAGTAGCAAGGAAAGTGTTTCTAGATTAACTTGAACTACATCACCAACATAGCCAAAATCAATGTCTTTAATAGGTCGCTTTGCCGAAACAATACTATTACCGTCTGCACCTGTAAGGCCTAGAGTATTGCAATCATACGCTTGTAATTTTGCCACAATATTCTTGTTGATCTTACCTGCATACACCATGGTAATAATCTCTAAGGTATCAGCATCTGTTATGCGCCTTCCTCTGGTCATTTTCACCTCTACTCCCATTTGCTTAGCTATCTTCGAGGCTAGTTTTCCACCACCATGTACTAAAACTTTCGGAAATGGTAATTTGGCGAATCGCATCAGAAATTCGTCTAATGCCTTCTCATCATTGATGATGTTGCCTCCAATTTTTACGACTTTAAGTGTTTCCATCATCCTAGATTTTCGAGAATTTTCTTCAACACAACTTGTGCAGCATAGGTTCTGTTATTAGCTTGCTGAATTACAACTGATTGCTTACTATCTAAAACAGCATCTTCAACAACAACATTTCTTCGTACAGGTAAACAATGCATAAACTTAGCATCACCTAACTTTTCTTTTGTGAGCATCCAATCAGAATCTTGTGAAAGTACTTTACCATAATTAGTATAATTACTCCAATTTTTTACATAGACAAAATCGGCGTTTTCTAAAGCTTCATTTTGATTATAATAAATGGCTGTATCTTTAGTAATTTCAGTACTTAATTCATACCCTTTAGGATGTGCGATAGAAAAATCGACATCTTGCGTTTGCATCATCTTTGTAAATGAATTTGCCACTGCATGCGGCAAAGCTTTCGGGTGTGGTGCCCATGACAACACCACTTTTGGTTTTGCCTTGGTTTTTAATTCTTCAATAGTTATAGCGTCTGTTAACGCTTGCAACGGATGTGCCGTTGCACTTTCCATATTTACAATAGGAACAGCAGCATATTTCACGAAACTATTTAATACAACTTCAGACTCATCGTTTGCTTTGTCTTTTAATGTCGGGAAAGCTCTAACCGCAATAATGTCTGCATATTGCGAGATAACTTGAGCTGCTTCTTTGATATGTTCTGCTTTATCTAAATTCATGACAGTGCCATCTTCAAATTCCAACTTCCATGCATCACTCACATTCAAAGTCATCACATCCATTCCTAATTTTTTTGCGGCTTTCTCTGTACTTAATCGTGTACGTAAACTCGCATTAAAAAATAACATCACCAATGTTTTATTTTTACCTAGTTGTTGACATTGAAACGGATCTTTTTTTAATTCAAGAGCCTCTTTAATAGCGGTATTAATCTCTTTTAAATCCGATATGTTTGCATACTTTTTCATAAGGTTTTTTTCAATGCTTCAAAAAACTGATCAATATGTTTTTTTTGAATAGTTAGTGGAGGCAGTATCCGCAATACATTTGGGTTTTTAGAACTTCCCGTAAATATGTTGTGCTTATAAATGAGATCTGCTCGTAGCTCTTTGATTGGAAAATCAAATTCTAGCCCTAACATCAACCCTCTGCCTTTTATCTTTTTTACCTCTGCAATTTCTTCTGCCTTTTCAATAAAATAATTTGAAATTTCAGCAGCATTTTCCAGTAAATTTTCTTCCTCTAAAACTTGTAAAACAGCTAAGGATGCCGCACATGCTAAATGATTCCCTCCGAAGGTTGTCCCCAGCAATCCATAGGATGCTTTGATATCTGGATGAATTAAAATACCTCCTATTGGAAAACCATTACCCATCCCTTTTGCCATTGAAATAATATCTGGCTCAATTTGATGTTTTTGAAAAGCGAAAAAATCACTGGTTCTCCCGAATCCACATTGTATCTCATCAGCTATGAGTAAAGTATTGTATTTTTTTGTTAGTTCTGATACACCCAAATAGAATTCTGAAGAAGCTTCATCTAAACCACCGATGCCTTGAATCACTTCTACAATGATGGCACACACATCTTGTTTTGATAATGCCTTTTCTACACTTTCTAAATCTTCTAATTCTAATAACACAACCTCCTGTTGTGCATTAATAGGTGCAATAATCTTTTGATTATCTGTAGCGGCTACAGCTGCTGATGTTCGTCCGTGAAAACCATTTTTAAAGGCTATTACTTTACTTTTGCCTGTATGAAACGAGGCCAGCTTCAAGGCATTTTCATTGGCTTCAGCTCCAGAATTACATAAAAATAGCTTATAATCTTCACATCCAGAAAGCTTAGCAAGTTTAGTGGATAGTTGTGATTGTAAAGGATTCTGGATGGAGTTACTATAAAAGCCAAGTTTTGAAACCTGATTACTAATAGCTTTTACATAGGTTGGGTGTGAATGTCCAATGGATATTACGGCATGCCCGCCATATAAATCAAGGTACTCTCTGTTTTTATTATCATAAACAAAAACATCTTCACCTTTTACTGGTGTAACATCAAATAATGGATATACATCAAATAAGTTACTCATCTTTTTAGTTTTTTATTTGTGTCATTCCGAAATGAGCTTCAATATTTTTTGAGCGATTGAGGAATCTCGAGATTTCTCATTCCGAGATTTCGGGATTCGAAATGACATATTATAATCTATAACTGATTTGTTTTTATAGCATTGATCTTATTAAAAGATGCCACCATACCTTGAATTAATGAAGAGCTTAAGCCTTTGTGTTCCATTTCATTTAAGCCTTCAATAGTGCATCCTTTAGGCGTTGTTACTTTATCTATTTCTTCCTCTGGGTGGTTTCCTGTATTGATCAATAAACTAGCTGCACCTTCACAAGTATGCATCGCCAATTCTTGCGCCTCTTTAGCATCAAATCCTAATTGAATAGCTGCTTGTGTCGTCGCTCTTATTAATCGCATCCAAAAAGCAATACCACTAGCGCAAACTACCGTAGCTGCTTGCATCTGTGTTTCTGGAATACTAATAGAAGTACCTAATCTATTGAAAATAGCTTCTGCTATTTTTATTCGATTTTTACCTTGTTCATTGCTACAAATACACGTCATAGATTTACTTACTGCAATTGCTGTGTTGGGCATCGCTCTAATCACAAACTTATCTTCACCAACTACACCTTCCATTTTTGCTATGGAATAGCCTGTAATGGTAGAGATTAATACATGTTTTTCTGTTAACAATGATTTAATTTGATTTAAAATACTCTCAAAATGTCTAGGTTGTACCGCAAAAATTAAGATATCTGATTGTTTTACAGCTTCTTCATTGTCTTGCGTTAAAAAGACATTCTTATATCCTTCAAATTCTTTAATCTCTTCCAAATTTCTTTTGGTAAGATATAAGCTAGTAATCGCATTCGTAGTGATTAATCCTTTTGCTATTGATTTCCCTAAGTTTCCTGTTCCTATGATGGCTATTTTCATACTATTGGTTTATTTCATAATGAGACCTCTCGACTGCGCTCGAGGTGACACGTGATTAAAAATAATTTGCTTTTAATTGTAATCCTTCTGTTTCTTCAAATCCAAACATCAAGTTCATGTTTTGAACTGCCTGCCCAGATGCACCTTTCAACAAATTATCGATACAACTAGTTATTAGTAATTTGTTTTGATGTTTATGCAAATGAATTAGACATTTATTGGTATTAACTACCTGTTTTAAATGCAACTCATTATCTGAAATGTGCGTAAAAGCAGCATTTCTGTAAAAAGATAAATACAGCGCTTTCGCCTTTTCTAAATTTCTTTCAAAATCTGTATATGCCGTAGCAAAAATTCCTCTAGAGAAATTTCCTCTATTTGGTAAAAAATATACTTCTTTGTCAAAGTCTTTCTGTAACAGATGTAATGATTGATTAATTTCTCCTAAATGCTGATGTATAAAAGGTTTGTAATATGAAAAGTTATTATCTCGCCAAGTAAAATGCGTTGTTTTTGACAAAGAAACTCCTGCACCTGTAGCACCTGTCACCGCATTTATATGGATATCATTTCTAATCAAGTCACTATTCGCTAATGGTAATAATGCTAATTGAATAGCAGTTGCAAAACATCCTGGATTAGCAATATAATTCGCTTTTTGAATGGCTTCTTTTTGCAATTCAGGTAACCCATACACAAATTCTTTTTCTTGAAACTTTCTATTGGTTTCTAATCTAAAATCGCTACTCAAATCGATAATCTTTGTATGTGTGGCAAACTGATTTTTTTCTAAAAAAACTTTTGAATTACCATGCCCTAAACATAAAAACAACACATCTACTTCAGATTTAATTTCATTGGTAAATTGTAAATCAGTTGATCCTACCAAATCTTGATGAATAGCATCTACTCTATTACCTGCATTTGATGTACTATATATAAAGTCTATGTGTACTTTCTTATGAAACAACATCAGTCGTATGAGTTCTCCTGCTGTATAACCAGCGCCACCTATAATTCCTACCTTGATCATTTAATTGAGTTTACTTGTTGATATATCTTATTTTGATTACCTAAAATCTTAATGAATCCTTTGGCTTCTTCAGCTGTCCAACCTTTGTTTGTTTCCCCGTAGCTTCCAAATTTGACATTCATTAGATCGTTATCAGAAATAATACCATCTAAAGAAAAATGATAGGGCTTTAAGCTAACGACTACATCTCCATTTACCATTTGTTGACTACTCTCTAAAAAGGCTTCAATATCTCGCATCACCGGATCTAAATACTGTCCTTCATGCAAATGCATACCATAAAAGCTAGAGAGGTATTCTTTATGCTGTAATTGCCATTTAGTAAGCGTATGCTTTTCTAATAAATGATGTGCTTTAATTATAATCATAGCAGCAGGGGCTTCAAAACCCACTCTACCTTTAATGCCTACAATAGTATCTCCTACATGAATGTCCCTGCCAATAGCAAACTGCTCAGCCAGATCATTTAGCAATTCTATATTCTTTTCAGGATTATTCTTCTCTCCATTCAAAGCTGTGAATTCTCCTTTTTCAAAAGTCAGTACTACTTTCTCTTCATTATTTCTTTGCAGCTGTGATGGATAGGCAATTTCTGGTAATGGCTTTTCAGAAGTTAAGGTTTCGTCGCCACCCACACTGGTTCCCCATAAACCTTTGTTAATAGAGTACTTCGCTTTTTGCCACGACATATCAATTCCATTTTCAATCAAATAATCAATCTCTTCTTGCCTCGACAATTTTTTATCTCTGATAGGTGTAATAATCTCTATTTCGGGAGCTAGTGTTTGAAAAATCATATCAAATCGAACCTGATCGTTTCCTGCTCCTGTACTACCATGCGCAATATAATCGGCATTGATTTTCTTAGCATATTCAATAATCTTGATGGCCTGCACAATTCGTTCTGCACTTACCGATAATGGGTAGGTATTATTCTTCAAAACATTACCAAATACCAGATATTTTATCACTTTTTGATAGTATTCTGAAATGGCGTCTATATTTAGATAAGAAGAAACGCCCATTTGTATGGCTTTTGTTTCTATTTCCTGAATTTCATCCTCTGTAAAACCACCTGTATTTACACTAGCAGCATGTACTTCATACCCTAGATCTTTAGAGAGATGCACTGCACAATACGATGTGTCTAATCCGCCACTATAGGCGAGTACTAGCTTTTTCATTTTTTATTCTTTTTTAAAAACTTAGCTTGTTTTATTCTTTTTAATCGTTGGAACACATTGGGTTTTACTTCTTCTGTAGTACCGTTTTTCTTAGCAGTTGGATCAAATAGCATTCCTGTACATAAACACATGGATTGTTCTGTACGC
Organism: Maritimimonas sp. 2210JD6-3; assembly: GCF_056591795.1. Classification (NCBI taxonomy): domain Bacteria; kingdom Pseudomonadati; phylum Bacteroidota; class Flavobacteriia; order Flavobacteriales; family Flavobacteriaceae; genus Maritimimonas; species Maritimimonas sp. 2210JD6-3. Next base: position 10,206 of record NZ_JBWQOJ010000044.1, read on the forward strand.
TGTAAGACATCGAAATTTTTGCAGGTTTGACAACCTTTCCAGAATGTTTGGTCATCTGTTAACTCAGAAAAAGTAACAGGTTTATAGCCTAGATCACTATTCATCTTCATAACAGCCAACCCAGTGGTAATGCTAAACACTTTTGAGTTTGGAAATTTCGCTCTAGAATGTTCAAAGACTTTCTTTTTTATCTTTTTAGCATACCCTTTTCCTCTATAATCGGGATGTACTATGAGTCCTGAATTGGCAACGAATTTCCCGTGACCCCAAGATTCTATATAACAGAAACCCACAAAGGTATCACCATCTAATGCAATAACCGCATTCCCTTTTTCCATTTTAGAAATGATATACTCTGGTGTACGCTTTGCAATGCCAGTACCTCTAACATTTGCTGAGTCTGAAATGGTTTTACAGATAATATCTGCGTATATACTATGTGATTTGTCAGCAATTATAATATTCATTGCTATACTTTTTAAATTGTTAATCTGAGAATTTTCTTTGAAAGGAGAACCGGACACACCTAAGTTCTAAATTATGGAAACACCCTTACGGGCGGCGCGGGAAATGACGACGCACTACAAAATCACCAAAGGTAATCGAAGAATATGCTATCAGTATGTAAGTGAAATGTTTCAAGAAAATGGTCATAAATAAAATGAATAATCAATAAACTCCAATTAGCGCACGTAGTTACGGCGCACTTTGGGAAAGCGAGTCTCTGGGTATTGATTGTATGTATTTACTTTATTCATTAGAACAAATGTAGAAAAAAATAATTATTAGCAATAAAAATATATTACAATCTTTTGTTTTGCAGCGATTTATATGAATATCGCAAAAATCACCTGTTATTTTTGCGATATTGTTTTAAAGTATATAATCTGTACTTACAAAATTTGACTTTTTAGAATCTAACAAATCTTCTAAGATCTTATTATTATAATCATTGTCTTTTGAAGCAATAAATGTTCTGATAGAAAAACTACGTAAAGCATCGTGTACACTTAGCGTTGAAACTGCTGAATCTTTCCTTCCAGTGAACGGAAATACATCTGGACCACGCTGACAAGAACTATTTAGGTTTACTCTACATACTAAATTTACCAAAGTATCAATTAATCGAGATAACTGATCTAGATCTTTACCAAATAAACTTACCTGTTGACCGTAATTTGATTCAGCAATATCATCTATGGGTTCTTCGACATTTTTAAATGTACGAATAGGTACTACAGGGCCAAATTGTTCTTCTTCATATACCTTCATCTCTTTAGAAACTGGATACAACACCGCAGGAAAAATAAAATTATCTAGTACTTCTCCACCTCTTTCATTGATAACTTGCGCACCTTTAGCTTTAGCATCATTAATTAAATCTTGAATATATTCAACCTTTCCTGGCTCAGGTAAAGGTGTTAACTTCACGCCTTCTTCCCAAGGATTACCATATGTCAACGCATCTACCTTTTTACTATACCGCCTATTAAACTCTTCGGCAATATCTTCATGTACATAAACAATCTTCAAAGCCGTACACCGCTGACCATTATATGACAAGGTACCCGCAATACACTCATTAACAGCCAAGTCAATATCTGCATCTGGCAAGATGATAGCCGGATTTTTAGCTTCCAAACCTAACACCAATCGTAATCTATTAGATTTGGGATGTAAACTCTGTAAAGCATTCGCTGATGAACTATGACCTATCAATGCCAGCACATCGATTTTTCCTGTTTTCATAATAGGCGATGCTACTGCCCTACCTCTACCATATAATACATTTACAACTCCTTTCGGAAAGCTTTCTTTGAATACTTCTAGTAATGGAGAAATTAATAAAACGCCATGTTTTGCTGGTTTAAAAACTGTTGTGTTTCCCATTATCAAAGCAGGAATCAGCAGGCAAAAAGTTTCGTTTAATGGATAATTATAAGGTCCCAAACACAGCACCACACCAAGCGGTCCTCTTCGAATATGTGCATGAATACCTCCGTTTTTTTGAAAACGAGCACTATCACGATCCATATTTTTATAATCCTCAATCGTATCATATATATAATCGATTGTTCTATCAAATTCTTTTTCGGCATCAGCAATAGTCTTGCAAATTTCCCACACTAAATATTTGACTATTTCATCACGTTTGGTTTTCATTTTTTCTACAAAAACCTCCATGCATGCAATACGATCTGCAACTTTCATTGTTGGCCATTGACCTTGTCCTTTATCATAAGCCTTACAAGCCGCCTCTAAAGCATCTAGCGCTTCCTTTTCACCTAAGGTTGGGATAGTGCCAAGCAATGTTTTTGACTTTTCTCCATTTTCATTTTCGGTTAGTATAGGAGAATAAACTTTTGAGATTTCACCATCCCATTTAACCAATTCACCATTAATTAAATAGGTATCTTGGTGTAATAAAGAACTGATCTGAAATTTTTCAGGTATATCATTAGTAGCTATCATTCTATCAAAGTTTTATAACAAAGTTCGATTATTTAAACCAAGAATTGAAATAAATCGGGTTTATTATTTAGGTAGTCGCCAAAAAAATTATTTACTTTCATACGTCTAACTAAAGGTTCAAAATCAGCTTCACTTTTAAGCTCTACTCCTACCACTGCTGGGCCTTGTTCGCGACTTGATTTTTTAGTGTACTCAAAGTGTGTAATATCATCAGTAGGGCCTAAGATTTCGGCTACAAACTCTTTCAAAGCACCTGCTCGTTGCGGAAAACGAATAATAAAGTAATGCTTTAAATTAGCATGTAACAAGGCGCGTTCTTTAATTTCTGCTGTTCTAGTGATATCATTATTACTACCACTTACAATACAAACTATATTCTTACCTTTAATTTCTTCACTATACTGATCTAAAGCAGCCAAGGTTAACGCTCCAGCAGGTTCAACCACAATAGCATCCTTATTATATAAATCAAGAATCGTTTGACATACCTTTCCTTCTGGAACAGTTATCATCGCTTCTAAATTCTCTTTACAAATAGAGAAGGTCAGATCACCTACTTGTTGCACAGCTGCGCCATCAATAAACTTTTCAATTTGTGGCAATCGAACCACAGCATTATTTTCGATAGCTGTTTTCATAGACGGTGCTCCTAAGGGTTCCACCCCGATAATCTTAGTATTTGGAGATACTATTTTAAACACACTCGAGAGCCCAGCTGCCAATCCGCCACCGCCAACAGGAACAAATACATAATCAATTGGTTGCTCAGTTTGTTCTAAAATTTCTAAACCGACCGTAGCTTGCCCCTCAATTATCTTTTCGTCATTAAAAGGGTGCACAAATGTTTTTGATGCTTCTTCACAATTCTCTTTAGCAGCTTTATATGCATCGTCAAAAGTGTCACCAATTAGCTCAATGTTAATGTAATTACCACCAAACATCTGTACCTGTTCTATTTTTTGTTTAGGTGTTGGTGCTGGCATAAAAATAGTGCCTTGAATTTGTAATTTCTTACAAGAATATGCAACACCTTGTGCGTGATTGCCTGCGCTGGCACAAACAATACCATTGGTAAGTTGTTTTTCAGTTAAAGAACTGATTTTATTATAAGCACCACGTATCTTATAAGAACGTACTTGTTGTAAATCTTCTCTTTTTAATAAGACATTCGTATCAAACATATTTGAATAGGTAAAGCTTTTCATTAAAGGAGTCACTGCTGCTACATTTTTTAATGTAGCAGCAGCTTTCCTAACTTCAACCAACTCAAATATATTTTTCTGTATCGTATTCATTATTTTAAGCCAATACTGGTTCTTCTTGCTTTTGAACTTTTATCGTTTTCATTGCCGTCATTGCAGTACGCAATACTTTTCCAACTTTTTCAATAGCATGATTACGTATCGCATCATTAACAGCAATTAATTCTGAATTATCCACTTGGTTAGAGCTCTCAAACGATTTACCAATTATTTCTGTCGTTACAGATTTCATAAAATCACTCAACATAGGTTTTGCGGCGTGATCAAATAAATAACATCCATATTCTGCAGTATCAGAAATAATTCTATTCATTTCAAAAAGTTTCTTTCTAGCTACCGTATTGGCAATTAAAGGAAGCTCATGTAACGATTCGTAATAAGCAGATTCTTCAATAATACCCGAGGCAACCATCGTTTCAAAAGCTAATTCTACTCCAGCTCTTACAAAAGCAACCATTAATACGCCATGGTCAAAATACGCTTGTTCAGAAATTGAATCGGAAGTTGCCGCTGTTTTTTCAAAAGTAGTTTCACCAGTTTCAGCTCTCCATGTTAAAAGATTAACATCATCATTAGCCCAATCTTCCATCATTGTTTTAGAGAAATGGCCAGACATAATATCATCCATATGTTTTTCAAACAAAGGCTTTAATAGTACCTTTAACTCTTCTGAAAGGTTATATGCTTTTATTTTTGCCGGATTCGATAAGCGATCCATCATATTGGTAATACCTCCATACTTTAATGCTTCTGTAATAGTTTCCCAACCGTACTGAATCAATTTTGCAGCGTAATTTGCATCAATACCTTCTTCAATCATCTTATCGAAAGATAAAATAGAGGCTGTTTGTAGCACACCACATAAGATGGTTTGCTCACCCATTAAATCACTTTTTACTTCTGCTACAAAAGACGATTCTAATACACCTGCTCTATGCCCACCTGTTGCTACAGCATAGGCTTTTGCTTGTGCCCATCCTTTTCCTTCGGGATCATTATCAGGATGCACAGCGATTAATGTTGGCACACCAAAACCACGTAAATATTCTTCACGAACTTCTGAACCAGGACATTTTGGAGCCACCATAATTACCGTAATATCTTCACGAATTTGCATACCTTCTTCGACAATATTAAATCCATGTGAATACGATAATGTAGAACCTTTTTTCATTAAAGGCATTACCGCGTTTACTACATTAGTATGTTGTTTATCAGGAGTTAGATTTAATACTAAATCTGCATCAGGAATCAATTCGTCATAGGTACCTACTGTGAAGCCATTAGAAGTTGCATTCTTATAAGATGTTCTTTGTTCTGCAATTGCTTGTTCACGAAGCGCATACGAAATATCGAGCCCTGAATCTCGCATATTAAGCCCTTGATTTAAGCCTTGAGCACCACAACCAACGATTACAATTTTTTTATCAATTAATATATTAACACCATCTTCAAACTCTGAAGATTCCATAAATCTACATCTACCTAACTGATCTAATTTTTGACTTAATGAAAGTTCGTTAAAATAATTTGCCATTTTTTATACCTTAAAATTCTTGTAATAATTCTGAAATTGCCATTTTCTCTCGTGTGATGGCGATACGCCCTGAACGTACAAACTGTAACAATCCATAGGGTTTTAATCGATCGTATAATTTATCTACATGCGCTTTAGAGCCAGATGTTTCTATTACAAAAAAATCTTCTGTAATGGTAACAATATTAGCTTGCCTAAGTTTTAATTTTCGTTGAATCAACTCATCATACAAATGTGCTGTTGATATTTTAAATAATGCTGATTCTTGAAATACTGTTTCTTCATCCGTATGATAATACGCACGTATTACCTCAATTTGTTTTTCAAGCTGAGTGACAATTTTTTTTACCTGATTTTCAGTCATCTTAGCCACAATCACAAATCGATTTACCTCTTCAATTTCTGATCTTGAAGTCGTCATACTTTCAATATTTATATGTCGTTTCAAAAAAATTGCAGAAACCCTGTTGAGTAAACCGATGTTATTTTCTGTATAAACCGAAACTGTAAATATTTTTTCTTGTTCCATAATTTATTAACTTAATCGTACGTCTGAAACTGATGCTCCAGTTGGTATCATCGGGAATACATTATCTTCTTTTTCTACACAAACTTCCAAGAAATAAGCGTCTTTTGAAGCTATCATTTCTTGAACTGTATTTGCTAAATCTTCTCTTTTCGTTACTCGCTTTGCTTCTATATGATAACCTTTAGCAATAGTTACAAAATCAGGATTTGTCATTTCTGTAGAAGCATAGCGCTTGTCAAAGAACAATTGTTGCCATTGACGAACCATTCCTAAAAAATCATTGTTTAACACGACAACTTTAACAGGTACTTTAGTTTGAAAAATAGTCCCTAATTCTTGAATGGTCATTTGGTAACTACCATCACCAATAATAGCAACCACTTCTCTTTCTGGAGTTCCCATTTTGGCTCCAATTGCTGCTGGAAGTGCGAAGCCCATAGTACCTAATCCGCCTGAAGTAATATTACTTTTACTTTTGTTGAATTTTGCATAGCGACACGTAATCATTTGATGCTGCCCTACATCGGATACTATAATTGCATCACCTTTAGTTGCTAGGTTAATTTCTTTAACTACTTCACCCATAGTGAGTCCATCTTTTTCGGGATACAAGTCCTTTTTGATAACTTTTTCGTATTCTACAGAATCATACTTCTTATATTCTTCTAGCCAGTTAGGGTGTGAATTTGAATTCACCATAGGTAGTATAGCAGCCAATGTCTCTTTTACATCACCTAACACGGCAACATCTGTTTTTACGTTCTTATCTACCTCAGCGGGGTCAATTTCAAAATGAATAATCTTGGCTTGTTTTGCATACGTGTTTAGATCTCCTGTTACACGATCGTCAAAGCGCATCCCGATAGCAATTAAGGTATCACATTCGTTTGTAAGTACATTAGGTCCATAATTACCATGCATCCCTACCATACCAACATTTAGTGGGTGTTCTGTTGGTAATGCTGATAATCCTAAGATTGTCCATGCTGACGGAATACCTGCTTTTTCAATAAATGCTTTAAATTCTTTTTCTGCTTCACCTAAAATCACACCTTGTCCAAAAACAATCATTGGTTTTTTAGCTGCATTAATTATTTCTGCAGCAGTTTCTAATTGTTTTTTATCTACTTTAGGTTTTGGTTTGTAACTGCGTACCGAAGTACATTTTTTGTATTCAAAATCTAGCATTTCAAATTGCGCATTTTTCGTAATATCTACCAATACAGGTCCTGGCCTACCAGATCGTGCAATATAAAAGGCCTTAGCCATAATCTCAGGAATTTCGGAAGCCTTCGTTATTTGATAATTCCATTTAGTTACTGGCATAGAAATACCAATGATATCTGTTTCTTGAAATGCATCAGAGCCTAATAAATGACGTGCTACTTGCCCAGTGATACATACCATAGGTGTTGAGTCTATTTGTGCATCGGCAATACCTGTTACGAGATTTGTGGCTCCAGGGCCTGAAGTGGCAATGGCTACTCCAACCTTTCCTGTAGCTCTTGCATAGCCTTGGGCCGAATGCGTTGCACCTTGTTCATGTCGTGTTAAAACATGATGCAATTTATCTTGGTATTTATATAGTTCATCATACACAGGCATAATTGCTCCTCCTGGATACCCATATATTAGATCAACTCCTTCTTCAAGTAAACATTTTACAACTGCTTCAGCACCAGTGATATTTACCTTAGTTTCTGTCGCTACAGTTTTTTCTGAAATTGTTTGTGTTTGTGTACTCATATTTTTTTATTTGAGATTCCTGTTTTCACAGGAATTAAAATTCATCGGTTACGCAACCTTGCGATGCCGATGATACTGTTTTTGCATATTTGTATAAAACCCCTCGTTTAACTTTTAAATCTGGTGCTTGCCATTGCTGTTTTCTTTTTTCTAATTCTTCTTCAGATACTTCTAAGGTTAATGAATTTTCATTTGCATCTATTGTTATAAAATCGCCATTTTCAACCAACGCAATAGCACCGCCTTCTTGAGCTTCAGGTGTGATATGCCCTACCACAAAGCCATGTGTTCCGCCAGAAAATCGTCCATCGGTGATTAATGCTACATCCTTACCTAAACCTGCTCCCATAATCGCTGCAGTCGGTTTAAGCATTTCTGGCATTCCTGGTCCTCCTTTTGGTCCTTCGTAACGAATTACAACCACATCACCTTTTTGTACTTTGCCATTTTTAATACCATCATTCGTAGCAAATTCACCGTCGAACACTTTAGCTTTACCTCTAAACAATAGTCCTTCTTTACCTGTAATTTTGGCTACAGCACCTTCTTTTGCCAAATTACCATAGAGCATACGTAAATGCCCTGTTGCTTTTATGGGCTGTTCTAAAGGTTTAATCACTTCTTGTCCTTCGGTAAGATCAGGTACCTTAGCCAAATTCTCAGCCAATGTTTTTCCTGTGACTGTTAAACAGTCACCATGTAACAATCCTTTTTTTAATAAATATTTTAATACGGCTGGTACACCTCCTATACGATGCACATCTTCCATTAGAAATTTCCCGCTAGGTTTTAAGTCAGCCAAAAAAGGTGTCTCATCAGATATCTGTTGAAAATCTTTTAAGGTAAACTCTACATCTGCGGCCTTAGCAATTGCCAAAAAGTGAAGCACAGCATTTGTAGAACCCCCCATAATAGTGACTAACCTGATAGCATTTTGTAATGATTTTTTAGTTACAATATCTGAAGGTTTTATATCATTTTCTAATAAATAGCGTAATGCCTTACCAGCTGCTATAGATTCATTTTCTTTATCTTTTCCAACTGCAGGATTGGATGAATTATAAGGTAAACTCATACCAAGTGCTTCTATAGCAGAAGCCATGGTATTTGCTGTGTACATACCTCCGCAAGCACCAGCTCCTGGACATGCATTTTGTATTACACTTTTAAATTCTTTTTCGTCAATTTTCCCAGCTACTTTTTCTCCCCAAGCTTCAAAAGCTGAAACAACATCTAATTTTTTATTGTTATGGCATCCTGAGGCAATAGTGCCTCCATACAATAATACAGAAGGTCTATTTAAGCGTAGCATTGCCATTAAAGCGCCTGGCATATTTTTATCGCAACCTACTACTGTTACTAAGCCATCGTAACTCATAGCTTGTACAACAGTTTCCATAGAATCTGCAATAATATCTCGCGAGGGCAAAGAAAATCGCATTCCTGGAGTACCCATAGATATACCATCACTAACCCCTATGGTATTAAAAATTAATCCGACTAAGTCAGCTTCCTCAGTCCCTTTTTTTACTAGTCTCGCAAGGTCATTCAAATGCATATTACACGGATTCCCTTCGTAACCCGTACTGGCTATACCTACTAATGGTTTTTTGAAATCATCATCTGACAAACCAATAGCATGCAACATCGCTTGAGCGGCAGGTTGTGTAGGGTCTTGAGTTACTGTTTTACTATATTTATTTAAAGGTTTACTCACTTAAGCTTTTATTAAAGTTCAAAAATATTTTATATGCTATTATTATTATTCAAAAAACATTAGACTCAATTAAATTAAACTATCAATTATCTACATTTAAATACTGATAATCAATGGTTTAATATTTAAATATTACAATATTCAATTCACTAAAAAAGCCTGTATCAAGAAAATGATACAGGCTTTTATCTTAATTATTATAAACCTATATCAATTCGGCGACGAAATGATACTAATTATACTAATAATGACTTTTAATAAATTCATACTCTTAAATTAAAAAACCTCCCTATAATAGGAAGGTCTTAATGTGTTTTTAGTGTAATACCTTCCTTATCCTCGTGATGTAATCACAAGAATATTAATTGACAAGATATTAAAATGTTGTTTTTTCATTGAATGCTCAAATGTACAAAATACTTTTTACATTTTGCAGCTTTACAAAAATTAAATTATGGTTGATTGACCTATGTGAACATTCTTAAAATTAATATTAGTATCGTCAGGATACTGAATAAAGTCGGCAATAAAATCACCAACTTTATCTGTAGTAAATTGAGAGTTCGGGTTTATATCTGGGGTAACTATTTGTAAATCTAATGATTTTTCAACCCCTTTTCTTATAAGTTCAGCCTCTTCGTACAACTCAAAATGTTCTAATAACATTGCTGCAGATAAAATAGAAGCAATAGGATTTGCAATTCCTTTATTTTTTGCCTGTGGGTATGAACCGTGAATAGGTTCAAACAAAGCATATTTGTCACCAACAGATGCCGAAGCTAATAATCCGATAGAACCTCCTATTACACTCGCTTCATCAGAAATAATATCACCAAACATATTTTCAGTTAATATAACATCAAACTGATTAGGGTTTAAAATAATTTGCATTGCGGCATTATCAACAAATAAAAAATCAACAACTACGTCATCATACTGCTTACTTATTTCAGTAACAACTTTTCTCCATAATCGAGACGATTCCAATACGTTTGCTTTATCAACTAATGTAAGTTTTTTGCGCCTAGTTCGTGACGCTTTAAAAGCGAGGTGAGTTATACGTTCTATCTCTTCTTTACTATAAACACATAAATCTGAAGCAATATTTCCATCTTTACTTAACTCTTTTTTACCAAAATAGATACCTCCTGTTAACTCTCTAAAAATCATAAAATCGGTACCATTTATAATTTCTTTTTTTAATGGCGAACTATCAAGTAATTCACTGTATGCTTTAACAGGACGAATATTGGCAAACAAGCCTAATGCTTTACGAAGCTGCAAAAGGCCTTGCTCGGGACGCACTTTTGCTGACGGATCATTGTCATATTTCGGGTCACCAATTGCACCAAATACTATTGCGTCAGAATCTAAACATAGGTTTAATGTTTCTTGTGGTAAGGGTTCCTTAGTATCATCTATAGCAATAGCACCTACAGGTGCTTCTTTAAATAAAAATGTGTGATCAAATTGATGTGCAACAGCTTTTAATACTTTTTTTGATTGATTGGTTACCTCTGGACCAATACCATCACCTGATAATACTGCAATGTTTAATTTCATAATTACTATTCACGTGCCATTTCAAAGGCTTTAATTTTATCAATTTTACTTACTAAAAAATCTATGTCGTCATAGCCATTTAATAAGCATAGCTTTTTATATGTATCTATTTCAAACTTTTCAATAATAGGTTTTCCAACTACTTGTAATATTTGATTTTTTAAATCAACATCAAATTTTGTCTCTGGGTTCTTTTCAATCAGTTCGAATATAGTAGTTAAGTAATCCTTAGAGACTTGTATTGGTAAAATACCATTGTTTAGTGCGTTGCCTTTAAAAATATCAGCAAAAAAACTACTGATAACTACCTTAAAACCATAACCTACTAACGCCCAAGCGGCATGTTCTCTACTAGAACCACAACCAAAGTTATTACCCGCAACAAGAATACTTCCGCTGTAGCGATTATCATTTAAAACAAAATTAGTGTTTAAATTGCCATCTTTAGCATAACGCCAATCGCGAAATACATTATCACCGAATCCTTTTTTATCTGTTGCCTTCAAGAACCGAGCAGGAATAATCTGATCTGTATCTACATTTTCTATAGTTAACGGTATGGCTGTTGAAGTGAATCGATTAAATTTTTCCATAATTACACTAGTTCTAATGATTCTACTTCTTGAGTAATGTCTATAATTTTTCCTGCAACTGCTGTGGCTGCAGCAACAAGCGGGCTGGCCAAAATAGTTCTTGAACCTTGTCCTTGACGTCCTTCAAAATTTCTATTAGATGTAGATACGCAGTACTCTCCTTCTGGGATCTTATCATCATTCATTGCCAAACATGCTGAACAACCTGGTTGTCGCAGTTGAAATCCAGCTGCTTCAAAAATTTGATCTAAGCCTTCTTCTTTTATTTGTTTTACAACCTGCTGAGAACCAGGAACAAGCCATGCATTAACATTTTTAGCTTTCTGTTTGCCTTTTATATACTTTGCTGCAATTCTAAAATCTTCAATTCTAGAATTTGTACAGCTACCAATAAAGACATAGTTAATAGGTTTATGTATTAAAGTCTCTTGCTTTGAAAAACCCATATATGCAAGCGATTTTTCAAAAGAGACATCTTTTTCGTCTGGGATGAGTTCATTAATTTTGATTCCCATTCCAGGATTTGTACCAAAGGTAATCATAGGTGCTATATCTTCTGCATCAAAGTGATACTCTTTATCGAAGATCGCATCCTCATCAGTTTGCAAGGTTTTCCAATATGCAACTTTCTTTTCAAAATCGTCTCCTTCTGGAGCAAACTCTCTTCCTTTAACGTATTGAAAAGTAGTTTCGTCTGGAGCGATCATTCCGCCTCTGGCACCCATCTCTATACTCATATTACAAACAGTCATACGCCCCTCCATAGACATTTCTTCGAATACATTACCTGCATATTCACAAAAGTACCCTGTACCAGAATTGGTACCTAGTTTACTTATTATATATAAAATTACATCTTTAGGAAGTACGCCTTTTTTAAGTTTACCATTTACATTTACGCGTAATTTTTTAGGTTTTTTCAACAACAAACACTGACTGGCAAATGCTTGCGCTACCTGACTTGTACCTATACCAAAGGCTATAGTACCAAACGCTCCATGTGTAGAAGTATGACTGTCACCACATACAATGGTCATACCAGGTTGTGTGATACCTAATTCTGGAGCCATTACGTGAACAATACCATTATACTCATGCCCTAATCCATAGAGTGTAATATTGTTTTTTTTGCAGTTTTCTGTTAACTGCTTTAGTTGATTTCTAGATAAAACGTCTTTAACAGGAAGATGTTGGTCTATAGTAGGTGTATTGTGATCTGCTGTCGCAACAATTTTATCTGGTCTCGCAATGGTAATATTTCTTTCTTCAAGCTCTTTGAACGCTTGAGGACTTGTTACTTCATGTATTAAGTGTTGATCTATATATAATATTGAAGGTCCGTTTTTAATAGTATCTACCACATGCGAATCCCAAACCTTATCGAATAGTGTTTTCCCCATGTCGCTATGCAAAAATTGAGTTGCCGATCTTGCTAGTTTTCACAATTTTGTGAATATCATCATCTATAATTTCTTTTTTTCTATCTGCAAAATTTAGAAATGTCGCATAGACTTTATCTAGCTGCAATTTTGTAAGCTCATAGCCTATGTTTTTAGCACGATACGCCAAGGCAGCTCTACCACTTCTTGCCGTTAATACAATTGATGATTCTGTGACACCCACATCTTTTGGGTCTATAATTTCATAAGTCTCACGATTCTTAATCACACCGTCTTGGTGTATTCCTGAACTATGTGCAAATGCATTTGAACCTACTATGGCTTTGTTAGGTTGTACTGGCATTCCCATACTTTCTGAAACCAATTTACTAGTTTCATATAATTGTGAAGTATTAATATTAGTATCTAAATTAAGATAAGGGTGCTGTTTTAGTATCATGACGACTTCTTCTAAAGAAGTGTTTCCCGCTCTTTCTCCTATACCATTAATAGTACACTCAATTTGACGAGCACCATTGATAACTCCAGAAATAGAATTAGCAGTAGCTAAACCAAGATCATTATGACAGTGGCAAGAGATATTGACATTTTCTATACCTCTAACATTCTCTTTTAAATACTTAATTTTAGCACCGTATTCTTCTGGAAGACAATACCCAGTCGTGTCAGGGATATTTAACACAGTAGCACCTACTTTTATTACTTCTTCACAGACTTGAGCTAAAAAATCATTATCGGTTCTACCTGCGTCTTCTGCATAAAATTCTACATCTTCAACAAATGTCTTTGCATATTCAACTGCTGCTACGGCACGTTCAATTATTTTATCTCTGGTTGTGTTAAACTTATATTTAACATGAGAATCTGAAGTGCCAATACCTGTATGAATTCTAGGTTTCTTTGCATATTCTAATGCTTGAGCAGCCACTTTAATATCCTTTTTAACAGATCTTGTTAAACCACAAACAGTTGCATTTTTTACTATTTTGGCTATCTCAGATACTGAGTTGAAATCTCCAGGACTAGATATAGGAAATCCAGCCTCTATAATATCAACACCTAAATTATCGAGTCTCCTTGCAATTATTAACTTTTGTTCTGTATTTAATTTACAACCTGGTACTTGTTCACCGTCTCTAAGCGTAGTATCAAAAATATCAACCTTCTGATTTGTCATTTTTAAATTAAAATTTCTTTATTAACTAACAAAGTTATACTTTGGTTTAAAGGAACAATTGCATAGACTTTTTTCTTTTACAATGTTTAACGAATGATTTTAGATAAAAAAATATTGATAATCAAAACATTATAACGTTTTTTAATACAATGATAAGTACCCAAAAAGACAATCTTTTTATTCTCATTAAGTCACTTTCTAAATCAGAAAAACGTCAATTTAAACTTTACGTAGGGCGTTTAGATGGAAATACCCATTCTAAATTTTTAGCACTATTTAACTTTTTGGAAAAATCTCTAAAGTATGATGAACAGGCAATTTTAAATAGTAAGATTGTCAAAAAAACTCAACTTTCGAACCTAAAAGCACATTTATACAAACAAATACTCATAAGTTTACGTTTAAACCCTTCTCGAAAGAACATACGAATTCAAATACGTGAGCAATTAGATTTTGCAACAATTCTTTACCATAAAGGACTTTATAAACAGAGCCTTAAAATTCTAGATAAAACAAAAAAAGTTGCCATTGAAAATGAAGAGAAAAATATTGCTTATGAAATTATTGAATTTGAAAAATTAATTGAATCTCAATACATTACAAGAAGTATTACTGGAAGAGCTGATGAATTGGTGGTAGAAGCAAAAGCCATAAGTATGGATAATGTGGTTGCTAGTAAACTGTCAAATTTATCCCTTCAGTTATACGGCATACTTCTTAAGACTGGTTATATAAAAAATGACGAGGAATATAAAGTAATTAACACCTATTTTCATGATAGACTCCCAAAGTTTGAACTTGAAAAATTAGGTTTTAGAGAAAAGTTGTGGTTGTATAAATCTCATTTATGGTATAGTTTTTTAATTCAAGATTTTTTAGGAAGCTATAAATATGCAACAAAATGGGTGGATCTTTTCTATGAAAATGAAGCTATGATTTATTTGAATCCCGTATTTTTTCTTAAAGGAAATCACTATTTGTTAGAGTCTTTATTTTTACTAAGACATCATACAAAATTCAAATCATCTTTACATCGTCTTGAAGCTATGCTCAATTCTAAAACCTTCCCGAAAGATGATAATATCGAAGCATTAAGTTTTTTATATATTAATAATAATAAATTAAACCTTCATTTTATGGAGGGTACTTTTGTAGAAGGTTTTCCTTTAGCAAATAAAATTCTTAAAGAAATAAAGCTTTTTAAAAATAGAATTGATGAGCATCACATTATGCTTTTCTACTACAAAATAGCTAGTTTATATTTTGGAGCTGGTCATTATAAAAAGAGTATTGAATATCTTGAAATAATTATTAATAATCGAACTCTTAAAATGCGTGAAGATCTTATGTGTTTTTCACGAATATTAAGTTTGATAGCACATTATGAAGCTGGCATGGATTATCACTTAGAGATACAACTTAAAAGCACCTACAAATTTCTTTTAAAAATGGATGATCTTCATGAGGTACAAAAAGATATTATCTCTTTTTTAAGAAATTTAGGAAGTATCTATCCACATCAAATAAAAAAAGAATTAAAAAAATTACATGAAAAATTAAAAGTCTATGAAGAAGATCCTTATGAGCGAAGATCTTTCTTATATCTAGATATTTTGTCGTGGCTAGAAAGCAAAATAGAAAACAGACCTGTAGCCGACATTATCAAGGAAAAATTCAATAAATTGAAGAGATAATATTAGAATGTCTGTAGAAACTTTCTAAGAAAATTAACCTAATTTATATACACATATACTAACTAACGTGAATAATGGATAATAAAAAAGTGTTTTTATGTTAGTTTATTTTTCTGATTTTCAGTAAATTAAACAATAAAAACACTTCTAATGCTTAGAGATAAGGTTACGGAATTCTTTGTAGAAATGGACGATTTTTACATAGAATTTGCTTCACAATTAGAAAATCGTCCACTATTAAAGGATTCATCGGTAAATAGACGCAACCGAAAAGGGAAATTGTCTGATTCAGAAATGATGAGCATCTATCTGCTGTTTCATTTTGGACAGTTTACCAATTTTAAACATTTTTATAATCAATATGTCTGCAAGCACCTTATTGATTTGTTTCCTGGCCTGATAAGCTATGAGCGGTTTAACGCAAGGCAGGAACGTATCCTGTTGCCCTTGATGTTGTATTTAAAATATCGTGGTTTGGGCAAGTCCAGAGGTATAAACTATAT
>NZ_JBWQOJ010000045.1:0-24525 GCF_056591795.1 Maritimimonas sp. 2210JD6-3
TATTCATTTAAAAATAGATCTTATATCATTATGAATTTGGATAAAATTCTTCTCTAAATCACTTTCGACAATTTTTTTAAACGCTGGCAAGTTCCGTTTTATTTTGGGTGGTCTGAAGTGTACTTTTTTATCCTTACCATCGGCAAATACGATAAATTCCCCTTGTTTTAACCCATAAAAAGTATCAGCCCTTGTTTTTGCAACTTCTTTTTCACCTTTGGTGATACGCCGTTCCCAACTCAGTCCACTACTTTTGCTGATGCTCTTGGTCGGTTTCTTGACGATTTCAAAAAAACGTTCATAATACTTGGCTGTATCAGGATCATTAGCTTTCCCAAAGAACTGATAGGACAAATTGCTTAAAATAGCCTTACTGGCTTTATCACCGTACATCATATCGTTTTGTATTTTATCTTGTAGCACATATAAAGTTACGATATCATAACTTCTGAGTGTTGCCGGAATACGGTGCATATTTAAGAGTCTAATTGTCGAAGCTTCTTCCAACAAAACAAAAGAAGGTTTTTGGTTCCTTTCGCTCATTTGTTTGGTAATGGTATGCATAATTGTTGCTATAACAGGAGATAGCGAACTGTCTTTTTTAGGATTGTTCACTATGGAAATTACTGCCGGATTTTCAGGGCTGTTGACATTTAGCGGCATATCATCAGCCGAGAGCACGTAAAATATCCTTTTGGTACTGATCTTTTTAAAGGCATTGGCCAAGGTACTTTTAACCCCTGCTGTTTGCTTGTCCGAACCTGTGCCACTAATAAAGGCATCCGCCATCGCCTTGGCCGTTAAATCCGCCTTTAAAAATGCAATGAGTTCTTTGGTCTCCAAATATTGATACAAAGCGATTAAATGTGGGATGGTACAATACTCCTTATAATCCGTTTTTAACCTCCAAATCAATCCGCCAATCAATCCCTCCACAGCATCCTTAAAAAACCGTGAGGTACTGTTATTATCCGATTCCCTGAGTTCCAATAGATTTTCCAAAAGCACTCTTGAAATCTCATAAACGCTTTCCTCATCAGGTAGGTATCTTGGGGCTATGGGATTTACCCTGTTATAAATGGGGTCAAAGGATACGATATAAAAATCGGTATTGCTTTCTTGGAAAATTGGATATGCCATTTCCGTAATCTCAAAATTCTTGTAATCGTGCAATACCCCGCAAAAATTATATTTTCCAAAATGTTCTAAAAAATGATAGACCACGCTTTCGGTTTTGCCACTGCCAGCCGACCCAATAATGGAAACTCCCCTGCGGATATTGTCCAGCCTTAGCTTTGAGCCTTTTGTTTTTAGAACAGCTCTATATCTTTCATCGGTTTGTTTCTTTGCTTCCTTTTTTTCAAAAAATACGTACAAAAGAATGTTACAGAAAAGATAGGGGACATTACCATAAAGCATTATTTTCAAAAAAGTTTGTGAAGCAAAATAATGGTACAAGAAACAGGTCAATGCCACTATACATAACAACACAACCAAAAACCCAAAGCGGATATACCTGATGATAAGAAAAGAAAACAGGCATCCTATCCCAAAATAAATTATCAAATGATTCAATTTGTCCATATTCATTGTTCTTAATTATCTGTAAAATTTATATACCTATGGAACCGGAGTTCATTGCCCTTTGAACGCCCTTTTTAAGTTTCATAAAGGCTTTAAATGCCAATTGCGCCTTATTGGTGGGGATGGTAGGGATATGCACTCCTGCTTTATGCAGTAATTTAAACGCAACTTGTTTTTCACTAGTGGGCAATCCTACTAGAATGGCAAAAAACTGTTTTGGGTCTTTAAGGAACAGTTTCCTTGCCCGATAGCTCTCTACAAAATTGCGGTTAAAACCAAAGGTTTTGTCAAATCTTTTTTCTGCCGCTTTACGGAACTTATCACGGTCAAATCCCTGCTTTACTTTTTTACCATTTAATATAGTTTCACATACCTTGTTCTTTGCTCTTGGGGAAAGACTACAGGTATTGGAATAGTCCATCCGACTGACGATGATATGGATATGCCCCTGATAACCTTCTTTTTGCATCCCAACAACGATACGTTTGCCGTTTTGCCAATGTGGGGCTTCTTTCTCCAACTGGGTAATTTCTTTTTCTATTTTTTTGGTGTTTCCCTTTAGTTCGCCTTGTTCTATTTTCTGAATGTTATTTTTAAGTTCCAATATTTTAGTGGCATAAGGTTGGTTCTCTTTGATTTTTTTATCCTTTTCCGAATAGAAACGTTCGTATTCAATTTTTGCATAGTATTTAATATCATCTACAGTAACTGCTTTATCTCTGTAAAACGAATCGGCATAATCTCTCATTAGTTCCCGGGTATAGTGCCGTAACTTTTTGGGGTCGTTACTGATATGCTTGAGCTCTCGTGGACTTGGACTGACCACAAGGGAATAAAACTTTGGGTCATCTTTTTTCAGCTTATAAGTGTTGCCATCAATTCCCGAAATGACTTCTTCTCGGTCAATGCTGTCATTATATTGATTAAAAAAATGCTCTTGGAGTTCGAGTTCTTTTTCCTCGTTTTCCTTTTCCAGATAGTTCACCAGGTCACGGACACTGCCTTTGTAATTGATGCCCATTTGCTGTGCTGTAATACCTATATACATCGTTATAAATTATTAAGTCTTCGTTTTATCTTCTCAAATTCGTTTTCGGTGATTTCCAGTTTTAAATACCTTTTACCGAAACTACTTTTTACAATTTTCACCTTATCCAGTACATACTTAAAATCCTCTTTTACCGAATCCATTTTATCGGCCAACCGTTCATAGCGGATTTTGGGTATTGTGGTTTCAACCGTTTGTTTTTTTTCTGGTACTGCATCTTCCAAGAATTTTCGTTCAACCAACTGCAGAGCCTCATTTTCATCCTGCAAAGCATTTTCTTCAAAGAGTGATAGCAGCATGGCATTGGTGGGTTTGGTCTGGTCTTTTTCAATGCTCTTGATAATGGCAATGGAGGCATCGGTACGTTTTCGGTTTTTGATGATCTCCTGTACGATACTTTTACCGAATCTGTCGGAGGGTGTAAACCCATGCCACTCAAAAAAGTTGATAATAAGTTCCATCGTCTCAGAATATGATTTCGACACTTTTTTGGAAAAATTCTTAAATCTTTTAGCTGTGTTGCGTTTGAATCGTATGGTATAAAAATTGTCCATTTTTTGTTGTTAACTGCTCAATTGGGTCATTTTTTTTCAATGTTTATAAGGGTTTACAGAGGATTTGACCCAATCGTTGATATTCTTTTTCATCCTCAATGTTATAAAAACCCTGTGAACACAAAGGTTTGCGAAGCAAACTGTATCAGAGGCATCGCATGAGCGTGCCACCCTCTTGCTTCTCCCTTTCGTCACGCTCGCGTGACAAAAATCCGAACAACGAGACTGCTAAAGTCTGTTGCTAAACTTCAAATAATTTGGAATTTTTAGGCTGTCTGTGAAAGTCAAAAATTATAAATAACAACCTAAAAGGATGCAGGAATATTACACCATAAATATACGAATAGATGCGCTGAAATTATCAAAAAGACTCAACATTTAATTTGAGCCTTTTTGGTTTGTTTTAGTACTCACTGGGTAGCATCAAAGTATTGTCCACAAAGAACAAACGCAGCTCGTCCAATGGAAAATCGGTGACGTTGTATTTATGGGTTTCAAATACTCTACCGTTTCCGTCACTGTAAACAATTTCCGCTTCATAACCCTCACTTTCCTTTCTTTCATCTGCCAACCGTTTAAAATCGATAGTGATAAAATGGCTTCTGTTCATTAGGCTTTTTGCTATTACCGAAGTATCAGTAATAAGCCAAAAACATTCAGCCATACTCGCCAGATATTTCAGTCCGTTAGTAAACCGCGTGCGTATCAATGGAATTTGATACAACATTTCCGAACCGTGAAAATGTTGCAATCCCTCTCTAATTTCTTTAACTTTGTCTCTCATTGTTATCTAAATTTAATGATGAAAAAAGAGGGCAAGACTTTTCGACGGTAAGGCCCTCTTTATTTTTGTCAACTAGGCAACTTTGCCAGTAGATTTGCTTCCTAATAATAGTATTTCACTTGCTACTACTTCGGTTACATACTTTTTAACACCCTCTTTATCCTCGTAAGAACGAGAATTGAGTTTTCCCTCGATAGCGATTTCCTTGCCCTTATCGGCGTATTTGTCGATAATCTCGGCAGTTTTGCCCCAAGCCACTATTGTATGCCATTGTGTGCTTTGCACTTTCTCGCCTTTGGAGTTCTTGTAATACTCATTTGTCGCCAATGAAAAACGGGTTACTTTCTTTCCGCTTTCCAATTCTGTTGTTTCAGGTGTTCTACCTACGTTTCCAATTAACTGTACTTTGTTTCTAATCGTACTCATAACTTAAAGATTTAAAAAATTAAACATTGATTTACTTATTATATCCAGAAGCGTTTTCCTTTTTTGTTTTTTAGTGTCACTTCCTTTTTGGATATTTTGATATGATTTCATAATTCGTGTTTTTGATTTACTTCCCATAGAGCCGTCAGCTGTTACCTTTTTTGTTGCCTCACGGTTTCAATATTTAGGCTTATTAAGGACTTATAAAAAGAGCGAGGTACGAGTCTGATTATGCAGTCCGTTTAAGCATAAATGTTGGTGATTTGCTGGCAAAAAAGGGATTAGGCTGGCGGTTCGGGCGTAAAGCAAAAATGTAGTATGAAGAATAACAACCTATCAGGAAGTGATACTAAATGAAAATTGAAATTCCGATTAAGCGGACGCTATTCACGATTTTGGCCTGGAATGTAATGTTCCTTTCTAGCGCAGGGGAAAGGATTAATGGAATGTAGGGTTAAAATTGTGGATAGTGTCCAAGACTTTTGTAGTGAAGCTCTTTTTCCGAAATGAAGAGCAACGAAATGTAGGGAAATGTGCTGAAAGGGATTGAAAGTATAGTTTCCCTTTGAACTAATATTTCAATTTATGGAAACTATTTTATTACTATAACTTCAATCTTTAAATAAAGTACTTTGTTCCATTTTGATTTCCACTTTTGGTGTTTTAATCTTCTTTAATGAAGCTTTAAGAGTTTTGCGTCTTTGCTCATAAATCCAACGTCGCAAATTATCTAACTTTCCCTTTTCATATTTCGTGAGTTCTTTAGGTGCGACATCTTGCATTGCTTTTAGTTGACTACCTTTCTTAAACTTCATAGCATATTGCAAGCAGAGCCAAGTGTAAATGTTTGCCCATTCTATAGGCATTGGTGCCTCGTAGGTTCGTGGCATCATATATGCAAGTGTTTCAGTGAATGATGCCATTTCTTCTTGTTGCATTGAGCACAATAGGCGAGATAATCTCACATTGTTAAGCAAGTCTTTAGGTATTAAATCTTGCCAAGCCGATTTATACACTATAATTGGACTCGTCAAACAATCCATAAAACTGAATACAAAATCATCTTGTTGTTTCTTACGAGACTTTGGTTTCTTTTTGGGTGCTACGGTTTCAACTTCAAAATCGAAATTGAGTTGAACTTTATTTAAATTTTCCATACTATTTTAAATTTGAATGTTATTAATGAATTGAACTAAAAAAGAAATGCCGGCACGAATGCCGACACTTCTTAAAAACAACAAAAGCTAATTTTTCATTGCTTTGATTTTCTTTTCAAGAGCTGTAATGCGTTCCTTTAATCGTGTTTCGCGTTTTGTTCGCTCTTCAGCATATGCGTTTTCAATACTCGCGATTTTGGATTTGTAGTAGCCTTGAATTGCATTATAGAATGAAATATTGGTGAGATTATTAATGTGGTTGCTTTCGCCAAAATGTACCTGTTTTGTCAGTATATATCGGATTAACTTATGAAACACCTCTTTCTTAAAGTTCTTTTTGAAATCCTTAACCATTTCCACTTTAGTCATTTTAGACGTGTTTTTAAATAGTTCAGAAAAGTATTTCTCGCTACCCATATAACCCACATTGTTTTCATAAAGTGAAATAGAAAAGGCAACCATTTCATCTACCGATAGTGTTTTCTTGGTGTTTATATAATTGGTTTCCCGAATCATTTCAACAACTTCCTCAAACTGTTTGTTGCTTTCAATGTGTTTCTTTCGTGTTTCACGTTCATTTATTTTTATTATCTGTTCTTCTGGCGTACAATCGCTCATTTTCTTCTTGTCGAATGGTACGGAATTACCATTCTTCCCTTTTGCAGATGCTTCAATTACCTTTACAAATGCTTCTTTCTTTTGATAGGATTTGGGATGGAACAAAATGGCCTTACAAAATCCATTCGCTTCTGCCTCTTCGTATAATTCCAATTCTTCTTTGAACGTTTTGACAGCTTCATCCAATTCTGCTTTCAATTCATCATTCGTATAATCATAGTGGCGATATTCTTGCTTTATGGATTCCATTGTTGGTTTCAACGGCTTTTCGATGATTTCGACATCATCCAGCAAATAGACTTTAAGCCCCTTACTTTCTAGCAATGAGATAATGGCCTGATTATTTTCATCATCTCGCCAATAAGCTCTAATTTCAGGAATAAGAAGAACATTTTCTCGCTTCGATGCCTCTATAAAGTTTAAAAATGATTTTGACTTTTTAGTTTCAAAACAGACTGATTTGGTACAAATCATTTTTCCGTCGCCAAACAAATTGCCTTGATTAGCAGCGTTGAACGGACAACTACCACAAGTACCAGATTTGGGTACTAATTTCTCATCTAGAATATCAAACGGTGCATTTTTCAAATCAAAAGTTCGGTCTTGAATCATCCTGTTAATTTGGTTGGCGCTGAAGTTTTCACCCATAGTTTCCAATATCATCTGCTGTTCTTCAGGTTCAAAAAGCGCTACGGCTATTGCCAAGGAAAGTGTCATTTCGCCATTACGGACAAAATGTTTAAAACCGTCAATCAATCCAGCTAATTTTAAACGTTGTCTTACAAAATTGTCTGTTCTTCCCAGTCGCTTTGCAATTTCAGATGGGCTATGCTTCTTGTTTAAATAAGAAATCGCTTCTGCTTCTTCGGTAGGCTCAACATCTTGTCTTTGCAGATTCTCGATGATTTGAACTTCCAAGACTTCCTCATTTTTGTAATCCCTTACGATGCACGGAATTGTTTTCTTCTTTGCCAATTTACTGGCACGGTATCGGCGTTCACCCATTACTATAACATAGTGGCCATTCAATTGCCTTACAGTTATGGGTTGTAATACACCGTGTTCCTTAATACTTTCAGAAAGTTGAACCAGTTGATTTTCATCATAGGTTTTCCTTGGCTGCTTCGGGTCAGGCTTTATTTTCCCGATAGGTAGATTCTGGATTTCAAGCCCGTTGGACTTTCCATTTTCTTTTGCCGAAGCCGAAACTTTTGTTCTGTTTCTTCTCTTTGTGGTACTTGCTTTTGTTGTCATAATACTCAAATTTTAGATTAAACAATATTTTGAGCATCAACCAAACGGAAGATAAAATCTTGGCTCAAAAGGAAACGGAATAAATAAGTGAGGGGCGGCGCGAGGGCTTTATGCCGTAGTCTTTTGATGCAAGTATTTTACGAGTTTAACTTTCGGTAATATTGTATGGATAATAATTCCCTTTCCTAGAGTGTAGAACAATGGAATGAAAGAGAATTTTTAAAGGATTAACTTGCAGAGATTTTGGTTTAAAATGAATGCGCACAAATTAAAATTATATCAGTATCGTTTCCTGAAATCGAGGTTAAATGACTTCTGACTACCAGTAATTGAAGTGTAATGTGTAATGGTGCCAAATGAGGTCATGATTTCAAATTTATGATTAGCCCTGTGAATTCTTCCAGAAACTTGGATAAATATGTTTTTGAATTTATTGACAATGAGATTCTCGTATTCATCCTCCAAAAACTTTTCACCATTACTAAACTCTTCTTCTGATGGCCACCATCTGATTTCGGTGGGTTTCCAAGAGTAATTGAATCCAAAAAGTTTAGCAAGAAAGTCATTCTTTTCAATTGGTCTGTATAGTTTGATACAGTTCAACAATAAAGCGGTTGAGCTCGGATTTAGAACTACCATCTTAATAATATGACTTTCTTCGAAAGATTTTGTCTCTAAATGGATTATTTCGAATGAATTTCTATTATGGGTTTCTTTGGCCAAAGAAAATGATTGCAAACGAGTTTTCCTGTTTTTAAAAGCAAGATAAAGTGATACTAATGAAATCAATAATGCGGTTATGCTCAAGTAATTAGTCATAGTTTTTAATTTAAATTCAGTGTCTAAAATAAATTAATATCATGAAGATTTTATTGTAAAATTTCAAAAATTGTGTAGTAGAATGTGTAAAAACAATAATTTTAGGAAGAATGTTTATGAAGTTTAATTTCAGGGAAAATATCAGAATATTATTCATCCAAAATATTTATATAGAAGCTAAAATTCAACAGATTAAATTACTTGTTATTTGATTTAATTTGTTTAGTTTTGCTATGTTCGGAAGCTAAAAAGCTGTCGAAGGTGCCTTAATAGGTGTCCTATTTGAAAAATAGTAAATTAATTTACTGATATACAGGGTAGTGTGAGTTAAGTTCAAATTCTGCCACCCCGACAATTTAACATATCAATTGTTACTAAAAACCTGTTAATCGTATGATTTTCAGGTTTTTTTTATTTTTTCTAAAATCAAATGAATTGATTTAATCAGTCAACAACAGTCAACAAATCGGATAACAAAACCGTTTTAACATTTGTGTTGACCTAATTGTTAATATAGCCTTTTTGGTTCGGTCAAAAAAATGTATCTTTATAAGTGATTTGGCTTTCGTCTGACAACAATCTGTTGTTAACTAAAAGACGAAACAAATGAAAACATCTACAACCTCCTGTATTTTGTTCTGGGCAGACTTCGCAAGGGCAAAAGACAAACAAGCAACTGACCATTGCGAGACTTCAACAGGTAAGGGATTTGTTCGTTTTCAGTTGCTATACAAGTTTAAGTTATATCGATGTTATTCATTTAGCAGAGGATAATATTTGTATTGGTATTGACGGTGAACTATGGATTTATCATAGGCGTGAAAAAACGACCAAGCCTATACGCATACCGTTGTTGCCGAAGGTCTTGGCCATTATCGAAAAATATAAAAACAATCATAAGGCTCTCTCCCAGGGCAGGCTGTTCCCTAAAATATCCAACCAAAAACTAAACTCTTATTTGAAGGAAATTGCCAATGTCTGCGGTATAAAAGAGAATCTGACATTCCATATAGCAAGACACACATTTGCCACTACCGTTACTTTGAGCAATGGAATGCCGATTGAAACGGTATCAAAGCTATTGAGCCATTCAAGAATTTCGACCACCCAAATTTATACAAAGGTCATTGAACGTAAAGTAAGCGATGATATGCAAAAGCTTAGAAATCAATTCAAGAAAATAGAAAATGAACCTAGCCCAAAAGTGGCTTCACAAAATTCATAATATTCATAAACAAAAAGAAAATGTAGTCTTTTTATTATGGGGCGGTTATGCCAAGAAAAAGGGAGCGAAGATTAATACATCGAAACACTATGTGTTAACTTCTGGGTATCCTTCACCTTTAAGTACCAATCGAGGGTATTGGTTTGGTAACAAGCATTTTTCGAAAACGAATGCTTTTTTAAAAAGTGAAAATTTAGAAATAATTGAGTGGTAGTTTTTGCTTGTGCATAACGGCTTGGTATATGATTAGTGCGGGAATAAATAAGCGATTAATTTCCGATTAAGGACTTAGCCAAAACTTTTAATTTTGTTTTAATTATTTCATTTTTAAAGCCAAATAAAAAAAATTGCGACTTTCCAAGAACGCTCAAACCTTTGTGTTTGCGATTACTTCCGCTATTTTTTATATACATCTTAACGATTTCATTTCATTGGATACGAAAATTTCATCTTGTTGCAACTTGTCTAAATACATAGTTTTAAATTTTTAGATTAAAAAAAGAAAGCCTGCTCGCAAGAGCAGACTTTCACATTTGAAGACATTAGCTTCATTAAAATTCAAATTGTACAATCTGTTCTTCAATCTCGGATTTACGCTGTTCCAAAGTGGACTGTAAATGCGTTGTTACCAACTTGATTAAATTCGTTTTGGTCGTCTTGAATTCCAGATTACGGGAATCCTGAAGATAAAAAGAACTCGAATCATCTTGATTGTAATTGAACTTGGTAAGTTCGGTTAACGTCTGTGCCAACCGTTCCTGTTGCATGGCCAGGCCTCTCAATTTTTCAAACCTTTGGATGCGGTCGTCCAAGTTAACGCTAAGTTTCTCAACCATTGCCTTCTTTTTTGTAATAACGGTTTTCCCGATGGCTTGTTCGGTTAACTTTTTTTGAACTTCCTTTTTAACGGTTGCATTTTTCTTTGTTGCAGTTCTGTTTGACTTTGTTTTTGTTTCCATAATTAAATGATTTTAGATTAAACAATATTTGAGCACAGCCCAAACGGAAGACAAAATTTTGGAGTGGGAAGGAAACGGAATAAATAAGCGCCGGATGTAGCGATGGCTTTATGCCGTCCTTTTTCCGAGAAATATTTTGCGAGTTTATATTTCGGAAATATTGTATGAATACTCTCTATTACTATACTTTGTATATAAAAAGAATCCACTTTCATCAAAAACTTGTTTAAAAATACTTTAATATACAAACTAATAGTTTGTATATTTGAAATAAAATAAACCTATTTTATATTTTTAGGGTTTATAAAAAGTTAAAAACAGAAACTATTAGTTTGGAAAAAGAGCAAAAAATAAACTACCTTCTAAATTCCCAGCCTTCGGGAGCTGTGTATTTGAGTTCGTGGTTAATGGAAAACGGATTCTCTACACAATTGTTAAATCGCTATAAGAAGAGCAATTGGATATATTCCATAGGAAGAGGTGCTTGGATGCGGACGGGTGATACACCTACCTATCAAGGTGCATTGTTTTCATTGCAGCGACAAGCTAACTTGAATATCCATCTTGGAGGAAAAACAGCATTATCTTTATTAGGGAAAGCCCATTATCTGGAGCTATCCATAAAACAAATAGTATTATTTGGTAGCAGTAAAGAAAAACTACCTGCTTGGTTTTCCAACTACGACTGGGGTTTAAAAGTCGATTACTTTGGTTCTTCTTTTCTTCCATCCAAAATAGGGCTACAAGTACTAGAACAGGGAGCTTTCAGCTTGTTGGTATCCAACCCAGTAAGAGCCTTATTGGAATGCCTGTATTTAGTGCCCAAAAAACAAGAACTGGTCGAATGCTACGAAATAATGGAAGGGCTTAATAACCTCCGACCAAAAAAGGTGCAAGAACTTCTGGAAAAATGCACTTCTATAAAAGTAAAACGCCTTTTTTTATATATGGCAGAAAAAGCGAAACACGATTGGTTTAAGTACATAGAATTGGAAAAAATAGACCTTGGAAAAGGGAAACGTTCCTTAGTGAAAGAGGGCGTCTATATATCCAAATACCAAATTACCATCCCTAAAGCACTGAAAAATTATGAGTAATTATAAGCACCAAGTTTCCCTATTGCTACAGGTGCTACCGGAAGTGGCGAAAGAACCTGTTTTTGCATTGCACGGAGGTACGGCCATCAATCTATTTGTAAGGGATATGCCCAGATTGTCTGTAGATATTGATTTGACCTACATCCCCATAGAAGATAGAAAAACGTCCTTTAAGAATATTATTGATGCCCTTGGCAGTATAAAAATAAAACTTAAAAAAATCCTGCCAAGAGCTGTAGTTTCCTTGAAAATGGAAACTTTAAAACTTCAGATTTCTACTGTAAAAGCACAGATAAAAATAGAAGTGAATCAAATTAATAGAGGAATTATGGATGAAAAGGTAACGTTGTCCTTATGCAAAAAAGCCCAAGAAGAATTTGATGTTTTCTGTATTGTTCCAGTAGTTCCCATAGGGCAATTATACGGCGGAAAAATCTGTGCCGCATTAGACCGCCAACATCCTAGGGATTTGTTCGATGTAAAATACCTGTTGCAAAATGAAGGGTTTACCAACGACATTAAAAAGGGTTTTATATTATGCCTTTCGAGTAGCAACCGTCCTTTAAATGAAATGTTGCGTCCCAATTTTATTGACCAGAAGGCAACTTTGGTAAACCAATTTGAAGGGATGAGTGCAGAGACTTTTACTTATGAAGATTTTGAAAAGACTCGGAAGGAATTGGTAGGTGTAATTCATCAAAACTTAACCGATAAGGACAAAGAGTTCATAATAGGTTTTAGCAATGGAATACCCGATTGGAGCATATATGATTTTGAAAGATTCCCTTCTGTTCAATGGAAGCTTCAGAACCTTATCAAACTTAAAAACGGTAATCCTGCGAAATATGAAGATATGCTTGCTTCATTGGAGAACGTATTGTTTTGATTAAATTATTTTCCCATCACAAATAAAATGAAACTCGAAGAACAAATACAACTCTTAAAATCCTTGTTCAAAGGGCGTGACGATGTATTTGCATTGCGGTGGGAAAAGGGTGAAAAAAGCGGTTATATGCCTGCTTATTATTACGACCCCTATATGTATCGCCTACACAAACAAAAAGGAGGGGCATTCAAAGATTATAAAGACAAAACCTATTTAAAACTAGACGACCATCAATTATCAAAACATATTAAAGGCAAGCAATTTATTGGGGTTTACCCGCTTTTAAAAGATAATACCTCTTGGTTTATTGCTGCTGATTTTGATAAAAAGGACTGGCAAAAACAATCAAAAAAAGCTGTTCAAATTTGTAAAGGGAATAAGATTCCAGCTTATTTAGAACGTTCCCGTTCTGGAAACGGTGGACACGTATGGATATTTTTTGAACAGGCATACCCAGCTACAAAAAGTAGAAAGATTGTATTGAAGCTATTTGAGCCAGCGGGTATTTTTTCCGTATTTGACAAAAACACAAGTTTTGACAGATTGTTCCCAAATCAAGATTATTTATCAGGAAAAGGTTTTGGAAATCTGATAGCTCTTCCACTTCAAGGAGTAACCGTAAGAAATGGTAATTCTTGCTTTATCGACCCTGAAACATTTACTCCTTATCAAAATCAATGGCAATTTTTAAAGACCATCAAAAAAGTTTCTGCTATTCATTTAGATAAAATTTTTGAAGAATTTTCGGAACAAAAAAGCGACGGCAAAAACGTCTTAAAAAATAACGTTTCCACTTCTGGGAAACTACATATTGCCTTAAAGAACAGTATAGTAATCCATCGAAACGGTTTAACTGAGCTAATAGTTAACTTCCTTAAAGAGCACTTAATTTTTTTCAATGCTGATTATGCGATTAAAAAGAAAACAGGAAGAAGCACTTGGAAAACAGAGCGGTATTTTAAACTTATTGATGAAACCGAAAACACTATTGAAATCCCAAAAGGGTTTATTGGGAAACTGATTCGATACTGTAACCAGGAACATATTGATTATGGGTTTTTAGACCAAAGAAAACAGTTGGACAATGTGGAGTTTTCATCTTCAATCCAATTATTAAAACACCAATTTCATCCTGTGGAAATAGCATCAAAAAAAGATTTTGGGATTATTGTCGCTCCGCCAGGTTCGGGAAAAACTATCGTAGGACTAAAAATTATTGAACAAAAGCAACAACCTGCATTAATCATTACCCACCGAAAGCAAATTGCGAAGCAATGGATAAGCAGGATTGAAGACTTTTTTGGTATTCCAAAAAGGGAAATTGGCAAAATTGGTCAGGGAGAAATGAAGATTGGTAAGCACATAACGGTGGCATTAATCCAAACACTGGCAAAGAAATTATCCGATGAGAATGATACTAAAAAATTAGCATTTTCCTTTGGTACCGTTATTATCGATGAATGCCACCATATTCCGGCTAAATCTTTTCGGGAAGTCATACATCAACTCGCTCCCTATTATCAATATGGGCTAACAGCAACACCTTTTCGTAAAAACAATGATGAAAAACTTTTGTTCGTTTATTTGGCAAATATCATTTCTGAAATCAAACCGCAAGAAATAGAGCGTTACAAAAAAACAAGAGTTGTAATTAGAGAAACCAATCTTAACGTTCCATTTAATTCCAAAACAGACCATTTTGAAACGCTCTCTAAAATATTAATCCACGATTCTGAAAGGAATAAACTGATTTTAAACGATATTGAAAATGAAATAAATAATGGTAAAAAAGCAGTAATAATCACGGAGCGAAAGGAACATATTCAAACACTATATCAATATCTTAAAAACCGTTTTGAAATTATTCCAATTTCAGGTGAAGACAACACCGTTTCCCGAAAGGAAAAATGGAAAAGTATTGAGCAAGAAAATTATCAAGCCATTATAACTACTGGGCAATTCTTTGGAGAAGGTGTGGATATTCAAAGTGCCTCTTGTTTGTTTTTGGTCTATCCTTTTTGGTTTAAAGGAAAGCTGATTCAATATATTGGTAGAGTTCAACGCTCTGAATTGACACCTATTATTTATGATTATCGAGATAAACAAATTCCGTACCTCAATAAACTCTTTTTAAAGCGGAATACATACTACCGGAATCTAGACCGTCAAGCGACGTTATTTGACGATTTTAAAGAAATTGTCGAGACAACAACAAAACTGAATAATAATATTGATAAAGTCGTAAAAGTTGCAATTAATGATTTAGATTTTCATTATGGAATGGTCTGTTTTTCATATAAATTATCAAACCAGACCTCGCACGAATTTGAAATCGAAAATGAAGAAATGCTACCTGAATTTGAAGTGCTAAAACCCTATTTCTCAAAAATTTTAAATTCTAAATCGATTCGTGTTCGCATTCAGGTTGGATCTGAAAATGGTATAATTGTTTCACAAATTGCTACTTCAGAAGCCATTGACCGTATTAATAAAGAAATAGTGGATAGTGTAAAATTCCAATTTGTTGAACAGCACTTTATCAAAAACCAGAAACCTAAAAATGAAGAAAATCCAGATGAAGTTTCTAAAACGCTTGGAACTTTCTTTGGATCGGAAGACAACCTGTTGGAAGTTCTATTGAAAAATAACAATTATGTCCATCAAGGACAGCTTTTGTACTTAGCAAAGAATCATCAATATGAAAAATTAAAAATCAGGTTTGTCCTATATCCGTTTTCATTTGTATTCTTATTGGAAGGCATACAGAAATATCATATCATTTTAGAAACTTTAGATACTAAGGAAGCTACCTATGTTTGGCACCTTTCCAAAGGATCCACTAAATTCAAAAAAGAATTGGAATCAATAAATCAGAAATTGAATTGGATTCGCAATAATGGACGTCAATCGTTTTTGGAAACCAAAAGTGAAAATTTCAGTAAAATCATTCACGACTATAACAAAGATAAAAAAGGATTCTATAAATGGAAGAATGCTTTGGAGGAACGGTTGGTGTAACAGAGAGGTGTTCATATAGCAGACTGAGAAGGAGGGGTTGCCCTGCAAGAATATGATATGAGAACTCTTAATTTATGATCCTGTTTAGAATATGAAATATTATAAAAGTTGCTACTAAATAGGTTGTTTTAATAGTTAACAAACTATACATTTTGCACCATCAGAAAGTAAAGCATTTTACTTTAGGTTCATTTAAGTATCGTCAACAAATCGGATAACAGTTGTGTTTAGAAAATTGTAACTGATTGATATATAAAATATTGTGAGGTAGAGTTCAAACTCTGCCACCCCGACCTTTTAAGAAATTAAATAGATACAAAAACTTGGTAATTTTATGATTATCAAGTTTTTGTGGTTTTAAGACTATCATTTAATTTGAATTGATTTGATAAAAGCCCTTGTCAATTATTTCTGGATAAGCATCAAATGAAAGAGATAAATAAATATTCTTAAAAATGATTGGGAAATTCAAGTTATAAGTTGTTTTACATTATCAATATCAATCATTTTGTAAAATTAAGGCTATCCCTTATTCTTAAGATAATTGCTCTAAAACAGAAGATTTGAAATCAAAATCAACACTTGAAAATTTATGAAAAAAAGGTGCAAAGTTGGTAATGCAAGATATTATTCAAAAAAGTTTATGATACTAGGTTTTATACTAGTTATATATTTTAGTTTTGGCGCTAAAAGTATTAATGCTCAATGCTCAGATACTTCACGAACTGGAGATTGTGATGGTGATTTTATAACAAATCAAGATGATTTAGATAATGACAATGATGGTGTTTTAGATATAAACGAATTGCGCTGCAATCAACCTATCCTGGCTAATTCTAACTCTGGAACAGGAGTTTTACAAGACCAGTTATATATATTTAACTGGGATGGAACAGATTTTAATGATGGCCTACAAACTGGAGATAGTCAAACATTTAATTTACCTGATGGACTAGCTATCACAGCTACATTTACCAACGTTACTTTAACAGGAGCAGGAGCAGCAATAGGAACAGAGGATTTCCAAACTTCGGGGGGGGTCTTACTTACATAACCTTTATAATACACCTGGAACAGAAGAATCATTTTATGGCAACTTTGCAACAACATCTATAAATGTTACAGTGACTTTTTCAGCTATTAAAAATGGTTTACCTTTTAGACTCGATTTATTAGCACTAGATTCTGAAAGTACAAATAGTAATCCTCTAGAAGATTGGTCAGTATCAACAAACGGATCTAACTGGCAACTACTCGAGCAATTTAATAATGGTGGAGAATGGACTGGGGTAAATACTCAAACTATCAAGACTACAAATACAGAACAATCAGGAGGTAACTCAATTTTTTATTCTGAAGATGCAACAGAGTTAAATTATATAATAAATTCAGGTAATTTTCAACGACAAGCTTTTGCCATTGGCATATTTTTAGTCTGCGACACAGATAATGATGGGATACCAAATCATTTAGATTTAGACAGTGATGGAGATGGATGTTCTGATGTATTAGAATCTGGAGGTAACGATCCTGACGAAGATGGCATATTAGGTGAAGCTCCTTACACCTATAATACCAATGGTCAAGTAACGGGAGATAATACTCTAGGCGGTTATAATAACGTAAATGGTAACGAAACAAATGCTTTACAAATTTTTGTAGCCACTCCCCCTAGTAATCAAACAGAAAATACTGGGGAATCTGCAAGCTTTAGTGTTATCGCTACTGCAGAAACAGCAGATAGTTATACTTCTGGAACACCAAATTATACCATATTAGACAATGATGCAAATGCTGGGCTAAATTATCAATGGTATATTGGTGATCCTACAGCAAGTGGAATAATAATAGATGGTTCTGATGCTAATTATACAAATTATACTACGCCAACTTTAAATATAGCTGATGTTACAGGGCTAGATGGCAATGAGTATTTTGTTATTATTTCACACAATGATAATAGTTGTATTACTATCTCAAATAGTGCTTCGCTAACAGAAATGTTACCACCAATAGCTGAAGATGATAACAGCTCTAATAATGTACCTGGTGAAAATACTATAATTAATGTGTTAACTAATGATACTCTTAACGGTACAAGTACACCAATCACTGACCCTTCTACTCAAGTAATCATAGATCTTGATCCTTCTACCTTTGGAGTACAAAGCACATTAGTGGTACGGGGAGAGGGTATATGGATTATAGACCCGATAACAGGAATAGTAACTTTTGATCCGCAAGATAGATTTACAACAGATCCTACACCTATTACTTATGTATTAACAGAAGTGAGTACTGGCTTATCTGATAACGCGCTAATAACTATTGAATATAATGATACTGTTAACCTAGGATTACAGAAAACAGTTGATAACCAAATCCCAATTGTAGGTGAAAATGTAACATTTACAATAATTGTAACGAACACTGGCATAGGCTCTGCTACACGTGTTGTGATAGACGAGCAATTACCATCTGGTTACGAATATGTTTCGCATACCGCTACTTCTGGAGTTTTTAATCATATTATTGGAGAATGGGAAATTCCAATTATTGAGAGTGGAAATAACCAAGTTTTAACTATAAACGCTAGCGTATTAGATAAAGGAGATTACCTAAATATTGCTTCTTTATTGGATATAGATCAATTTGATATAGATAATACAAATAATTCTGCTAGCGCTTTTGTAGATCCTATATGTTTAACCATATATAATGGGTTTTCTCCAAATGGAGATAATATCAACGATACATTTAAAATTGATTGTATCAATCGATATCCTAACAATATTTTAAAAATCTATAATAGATGGGGTAATCTTGTATATTTTAAGAAAGGATATGATAATTCTTGGGATGGTATTTCTAATGTTAAAATTATAATTGGTAAAAATAAAAAACTACCAGTGGGTACCTATTACTATATGTTAAGTCTTGAGAATTACAGCAAGCCAAAAGTAGGTTGGCTATATTTAAATAAATAACTATAGTAGTCAAATTTCAGATAAATAATTAATAGGATAAAACCTAAAAATGAAAAATTTAGGAATCTCTTTCAGTAATGAACAGATTATTTTATTTTTTATAGACTCCATTTCTGAAATTCATCAACTACACTTACTTCTTATAATTCACTTCAACTTATACATAAAATAGTTAGTAGGTGTGAGTAAATAAGGAATGAATACCGTAGTTGAACTTACCATAAAGTAGCCATTTAGTAGTAGAACAGTTAATGAACTTACGTTAACTATTTTATAAGATGTTTCCAGCTACTTATTGAATAGTATTGCTTCAAAATATAAAAATTATGAAACATACTATTCAAAACATTTTTCTTGTGATTATTGTTGGCTATTGTAATGTGCACATTAGTAATGCTCAAAACTCAAATGACAATACAGCAATAATTAAAGGCCAAATAATTGATAAAACAATAAAAGAACCTATAAGTTATGCAACCGTCATTGTTAAAACTACTACGGAAGGTAACGTTTTAATGGGTAGTGTAACAAATGATGAAGGTCAATTTATAATTGAAAATATTTCATTTGGGACTGTGCTTATAGAAGTTCAGTTTATTGGCTATAAAACTGTAAAAAAAGAGATAGATATACGTAGTGAAGTAACAGATTTGGGCATACTAGAACTCGAAGAAGATACAGAACAATTAGAAAGTGTAGAAATTATTGCAGAGCGTTCTACCATTGAACAACGTATAGATAGAAAAGTAATAAATGTTGGTAAAGATTTAACAACCGCAGGTGCTTCAGCAGCTGATATTATGGGTAATATTCCATCTGTAGATATGGATCAAGATGGTAATTTATCGTTGCGAGGCAATACCAACGTACGTGTGCTACTTGATGGTAAAATTACCAATGCAAGTGCCAATCAATTATTGCAACAAATTCCTTCAACCTCGATAAAAAAAATTGAATTGATAACAAATCCGTCTGCGAAATACAATCCAGAAGGTATGAGCGGTATCATAAATATTGTATTACATAAAAATACAAATACCGGTTTTAACGGATCTCTAAATACAGGACTTGTTATTTGGGATCATCTTCAGTACAACGGAAGTACAACTGTTAATTACAGATCAGAGAAGTTTAATATTTACGGAAGCTATGGGCTTAATCATAGAAAAAGAAGAGTTACTGGAACAATTTTTAGACTACAAGATGATTCAAATGAGAAGTGGAATTCGGCAAGCGATAGCGATTCGCACCTATTTAAAGTTGGCTTCGACTATTTTATAAATGATAAAAACATCGTGTCTATTTATACCAACCAGAATATTTTTGATAGTGATGTTTTAAGCAAAAATAGAGTTTTGTTCAACAATCAAACTCAATTTATAAATCAAGGTTACAATAGTGAAAGAAGCAATACAAATGCGAGTTATAATTTTGATTATAAGCATACTTTTAATAAAGACAATCATACTTTAGAATTGGAAGTAGATTACAATAGCTACAATGGTGATGAACTAGCCGATTTTAGTGTTGTGAATGAAATGAGTACCAATATCTATTTGGATGCTATTGATAATACAAGAAACAATACCATTATTAATCTAGATTATATAAATCCGTTGTCCGAAAAAGCAACTTTAGAAATGGGTGCTGAAGCGCGTCTGCAACAAATTGACAATAATTTTACGACATCAAATAGTGATAGTTTCAATTCAGACTATAATTATGACAGGGATATTTTTTCATTATATACAACTTATAGCAAAAGTTTAGGTAAATGGGATTACCAAATTGGCGCCCGTATCGAAAATTATGATGTTAAAGGTGTATTTAAACAAGTAAATACTAATGATGAGTTGTTTAAAGATAAAATTTTTAGTATTTATCCTTCAGCCTTCTTAAAATACACGCCAGATATCGAAACTCAAAATAATTCATATCAAATAAGTTTTAGCAGAAGGGTAGATAGGCCTGGTTTAGATCAAATCAACCCTATACGAGTTTGGTCTTCAGCTCGCGTAACAAATGTGGGTAATCCCAATTTAAAACCACAGTTTACAAATTCAATTGAAGCAAATTATACAAGAAAATTAAATAAAGGAAGTATTACAAGTGGCATTTTTTATAGAGCTATTTCTAATGAAATTACACGATTCGCATTTCAAGACCCTCAACAGCCTTCTAGAATATTGTTTTCTTATAATAATTACGAAGATAATACAGCTTATGGTTTTGAATTATCTGGAAATTACAAACCGTTGCGTTGGTGGAACTTTAATGCCAGTTTTGACCTATATGCACAAACTCAAAAAGGTGTTTCAGAAAACCAAGAAATTGAAGTAGATAATGTGTTATACAATATTAAAATGACCAATAATTTTAATATTAATAGCGATTTAACATTTCAATTATTTGGACTATATAGAGGTGCAAATAAAAATTTACAATTTGAAACTGAAGCATTCTATTTTATTAATGCTGGTGCTCGTTATAGTTTTGCAAATCGAAAAGGTACATTGAGTTTAAATATGAATGATATTTTCAAAACCCAACAATTTTCATTTGATGGTTACCGACCTATAAACCAGACAGGTGCGTTTAGCTGGAATAGCAGAACTGTATATATTGGTTTTTCGTATCGTTTTGGCGGAAAGGGCAATGCTTTAAACAGAAAGAAGCGTAATGTAAATGAGAAAAAAGGTAACGATTTTTTATAAAAGTCGTTACCTTTAATTATTAAAATATTGCGAAGGCGTTAAACCCATTAAATTTTTAAACGATTTTATAAATGTGGCTTTAGAGTTAAAGCCTACTTCTTGGGCGATACCAAACAAGGTTAACTCATCTTTTTTAACGTTAGCAACCTCAATAAATTCCTTAATCCTATAATAATTTACATATTCAAAAAAATTCATACCTATGCGTTCGTTGAGCAATCTAGCCATTTCTGGATTAGAAATACCCATCATTTGCGATAGTTCAGCTTTTAATAGTTTATTGTTAAGGTAGGGTTTTTTGTTTTGCATAATGGTATCAAGTTGGGTTTTTAATCGGTCCAAATCTTCATTATTAAATTTGGATTGATTATACTTTTTTACAACAATTAAGGGCTTTCGCTTATATATTTCTGATGAAATCATACTATAATAAGCAATAAATAGGGCTATAAAGGACATGATTAGCCAAACAATAGTTCTAAAATCGCGCTCTATCATTACAGAACCAAACAAACTAATGATATAAACAACAAACCATACCAATAAACAAATACCCACAGCAATATGTAGATTGTAAAAGAAAGTGTCTTTTACTGAATATGAAAGTTCATTCTTCAATTTGTCTCGAAAAACTAACAGGTCTCTAAAGCTCATAAATAAATAGGTTGTATTCACTATTAATGCCATGGCATGAAATAAATAAATAACTCTATCGCTTTCACCAGAAAGCATACGATCTTTCAAAACAAGATTAGAAGGCAATACAAAATAAAATACCACAAAAAGTATATAGCTCAATGCAGGAATGTAGTGAACCAAATCTGACGCCTTATAGTCTTTTCCTAAAAAAGATGTTT
Organism: Maritimimonas sp. 2210JD6-3; assembly: GCF_056591795.1. Taxonomy (NCBI): domain Bacteria; kingdom Pseudomonadati; phylum Bacteroidota; class Flavobacteriia; order Flavobacteriales; family Flavobacteriaceae; genus Maritimimonas; species Maritimimonas sp. 2210JD6-3. The sequence goes on from NZ_JBWQOJ010000045.1 coordinate 21,988, forward strand.
TGGTAAATAAGTAAATAGTGGTACCAAAGAGTAAGCCTGCAAGTTCTGAAAAAGCAATCAATCTAAAATCTTGACCAAAATAGCCTTGTATGTGTAGTATTTTACCAATCAATCCTATAAGAATGGCAATAACTAAAATGACAAGGTATCTATTGACCAGTTTCCTCCGTTTTGAAGAAAATACATATACCGTAAGTAAAAGTACACATTGCAAAAAAGCAAAATAAATGAGTTGATTGTAGATTGACTGCATATTGATTTAAATTTGACTATTTATTTAATCAAAAATTGATTAACATTTACTAAACCTTTAGTGTTCATTTTATTATTCTTTTTGTAAAACGCTTCAAATTCCGCTTTGCTATTCCATTCTGTAATTACAAAATAATCAGGATTATAATAGTACTTAAATGGTGATTTACCGTTGGTTAGTTCTATCAAAATTTTACCACCACTAGCATTAGATTCCTTTTTGTATGCTTTTAAAAAGGTATTGAAATCTTTATCGTTTTTTTTCCAATAGGCCGTAGCCACATTGTATTTTTCTTTATTGATGCTAAAAGTAATATCTTTTGGCATTTCATAATAGGTTAAATTAAAAATTGAGAAAATAGCACGTCTTTGTTCATCAAAATCTGGAACATCTTTATAAATATCTTCTAAAAAAGACTCGCGTTTTTTAAGATTATCCCATTTTCCAATAATAAATACATTGGGTTCTATATTACCTTGTAGATTAGATGTGCCAGAGGCTTGCAGTAATTTAAAACTCTCTTTAATAGCAACAGCAAAAGCTGTTTCTCTGTAGCGTTTATATTCCTTTTCTATGTTTGGTTTTCGCTCTACCAGCAAAATATCTAATACCTCACCTTTTTTAAAGGTATGTGTTTTAACCGTTTCTTGACTAAATCCTGTTTGGGTTACAAGTGTTAAAAGAAATAAAATCGTTAATTGCTTAATTGTCTTCATAATTTTTTTTAATATATAGTTAAATTTTATTTTCGGCTAATATATGTGGTCATCATGAGAACAATCTTAAAATATGTATAAGAGAGGTTTTAATACGGTTTTTGTACTTATCTAGTTTGATTTTGATCTATTTTCAATGAAGTTCACTTTATATTTGATAAGAAATGAAGATGTAAATTTACCCTAATGAAAAAAAACTACATATTTATTCTTGGCATATTATTTTTAGTACTAGGTTTAACTATTTTTAATGACCAAAAATTTTTTCAGTACATATCGATAAGTTTAAGTATAATTTTATTATTTCTTTCAGTAAGAAGAAGAGAGAGATAAAACCTTACCTTACAAATCGCATGGTTTGATCGTTAGGTTTTTTTGAAAGAAAAACATTTTACGTTTATTCAAGTTTATAAATCTATTTTCAAGCTTACAATTTGAATTATCGAATCTGATAATATTTTTGGAAAATAATGATTGAGCCAATAGCCTTTCATTTGTTTTGGGGTGGATGTAAAAATTACAATTCTTCCATGTGGTTTTAAGACTCTTTTTAGTTCTGAAAATCCTATTTTTAAATTAGTCCAATGATGTATTGTTAAAGAGGCAATTATTCCGTCTAGAAAATTATCTGGAAGTTGAATGTTTTCTGCTGAACCTATTTTCCAATCTACTTCGTTGTTTTTGATTTTAGCTTTTTCTAACATCTCATTTGATGGATCGATACCAATAAATTGAAGCCCTTTTTTTTGAAGCTCGTTGGTATAGTTTCCAGTACCACAACCAATGTCTAAAAAAATTCCACTTTTGTTTGGTTTTAAATGATGAAGTAATTGCTTTGTTAGATATTTGTCTGCTTTTCGGGTTAGATTATAGCCTTTTCCTATTGTATCGTATTTAATTTCCATCTAGATTTATTTTTAGCCTATAAGTAATAGAACGCTAAGGTTTATTAATTAAGGTTTTTGATTATCCGTAATGAGTCATAAAAGGTGTTTATCAACCTGAACTTGTTTCAGGTTCTCATTGTAAATACCTGATTTACTGAATGATGAGATTCCGAAATAAATTCAAGAATGACACTTTAAAATATATTTATGACATAAAACGGACATACAATTAGGTATTACAAGCAATTGATTTTATAAGCTGTTGGTTGTAATTCTTTTATTTTATCAAGATTAATAAATCTATAGCTTAGGTATATAAACCAACCTGTTCAACCTATATGAAAAAGCCTTTGATTTAAACCAATAAAATCGGGAAAAATATTTAACAACAATATAATAAACCCAAGTATCATAAACATAAGCGAAATAGCTAAAAATACGTAAATGCTTTTAACAATGTTTTTTTCAATATAGTATTGTTAGTAGTGGTGACAAAAACAAAAGTATTGATGATAAGCCTAATATCCCGTGTAAATCTAATGGTAACGGAAATAATCCAGAACCTAACATTGATAGAGAAAAAGCTAAAATAATTAGTATTGGTATTTTTAAACCTGTTTTTTTGAGACCTTATAAAGACTTAGAATAAAAAACACCTTTCTTAAGTCGAACTCATATTAAA
>NZ_JBWQOJ010000046.1:0-22906 GCF_056591795.1 Maritimimonas sp. 2210JD6-3
ATCAAATAAAATCAAAATAATCTTATATTTCCAGATTTAGGCACTATTAACTTACATGATCAAAGAGTTTTACTTTCAAGAACGCAGTCTGTTACAAGGAATGTAAACAGAAAACTTTAAAAGGATTGCTGATAAACTAGAAATCCATAAAAAAATTAGCATGCATATTGCGAGGCATATCTTTCGCAATATTTCTGGGGATAAAATTCCCATTCAAAATGCTTCAAAAATTATACCGTCATTTTTCGGTTACTAAGACTATAACTTATCAAGCGAATTTTATGAAGAAATCAGCCGATACTGCATTAGGTAAAGTTGTGAACTTCTAATATATCCAAGTCACTAAACCTTACCTTTTCTTTATAAAAGTTTAACAGAATCATAATTTGTTCAAGCTAATTCAGTTTTTAATCACTTTTAGCCATTCCCCTACATTCTGTTGCTCTTCATTCTAGGAAAAGAGCTTTTCTACAAAAGTTTGGGACACAATCCATTTAATCAGAATTTAAAATTTCAATAGCTCTTAAATTTGGTTTATCTATTTGACATTTTTACAATAAGTAATAAAAGTGATATCCAAGAAATTTTGATATGAGAATTATAAAAAAAGTTTTTAGTTATATTTAAAGAGTGGTACAAAACTTTATTATACATCAAAAAGCAAAGCAATACGAGTGGTATGGCGATTGTTTTTTATCTGTCAAGTCTTTTTATGATGGACAAGCAAACTATAAAGTTAAACAGCGTGAATACAACGTAAACCAAAGTAATTTTTTAGTTTTAAACGAGTGTACTAAATATAGATTGACGATTGACACGTTAAAAGAAACTGAATCTTTCTGCGTATTTTTTTCGCCAGATTTTGTATCTAATTTTATTTCATCACTAAATACTTCGGAAGAAAACTTATTAGATTTTAAAACAAAAATTAATCAAGGGTTTAAGTTTTACGAAAGAAATTATTCTCATAATGGATTAGTTTCTGAACTTTTAAAGTATGGCCGAATAAAATCTAAATTAGGTTTTGAAGACATTGAAAAAGAAGAATATTATCACCATCTATTGCAAGCCATACTGCAACAAAACGAAAATAACTTTTATCAAGCTTCACTATTAAATTCAAAGAAAAAATCTACACGCCAAGAAATCTACCAAAGAGTATTATATTCTAAAGACTATATCGATAGTAATTTCAGCAAAAACCTCACATTAAAAACTTTAGCACAAATTAGTTTACTCTCTGAAAATCATTTGTTGCGAAATTTTCGCCAAATTTTCGCCATAACACCTTTTCAATATTTGTCTAATAAAAGAATTGCTGAAGCAAAAAATCAATTGATAAATACTAATAAGGGAATCACAGAAATAGCAACAGATGTAGGTTATTCAAGTGTAAGTAATTTTAGTTACTATTTCAAATCTATTACAGGCAAATCCCCAACAGCTTTTAGAAAAAGTGATATATAGTAAGTAAGACTTACAATTTGTTATTTCATTTGTTGAAAATATTTTTCTTATGAAATCACTACTTACATTAATTTTTTGTGCGACTATGTGTTTCACAACTAAAAGCGACAATATGATAGAGGTATTAAAAACACATATTAAAAACAAAGCGGTTGAAAAAGTAATTGAACTCATTCAAGGCAACCCAGAAGTTTTAGAGTTAAAAGATGCAAACGGAAGCAATGGTTTAATGCTTATTGCTTACAGTGGGCTGGATAAAGCTTTATCGAAAGCTGTTTCTCTAAAGAAAAACTTTTCCTTTTACGAAGCCATAGTTTGTGGTAAGATTGATGTCGTTGAAGATTACATAAAAAATAAAAAAGATGATATTGTAAACACCTACTCTAATGATGGTTTTACGCCACTATCACTTGCAGCTTTTTTCAATCAAACAGAAATAGCAAAGCTATTAATTGAACATAAAGCAAATCCTAATATACCTGCAACAAATGCTTCAAAAGTAAATGCACTTCATTCAGCCGTAGCCAAAGAAAATTTAGAACTGTGTGAATTATTTATAGAAAATGGTGTTGATGTAAATGCTATACAAATGGATGGTGTTACTGCGCTTCATTCAGCTGTTCATCGCAACAATCTAAAAATGATTAAGCTGTTAGTCGATAATGGTGCAGCTATTTCTTTAAAAATGAAAAATGGTGATACAGCGTTAGATATCGCTAAAAAAGAGGAGCACAAAGAAGTGGAAGAATATCTAACAGGTTTGAAGAAGAAATAATTTGGTTTTACATCTCAATATTATAATTAAAACCAAAAGATTAATATTTAAAACAATGTTTTTATAATTGAGAGAAGATAATGAAATTCTGTTATGTTACTATTTGGTAACATTTTAGGGATAATTACAAAAACCTCTAGAAACAAAACTAGAGGTTATCTTTAATATTTTCCATCTGTATTTAAATTTTGGCTGAACCCTTTTTGAATAGAGATATTACAAATAAAATTAAAAACAAAAAGAATAACACCTTTGCAATACTTGCAGCACCTGCAGCAATTCCGCTAAATCCTAAGACTCCAGCAATGATTGCTAATACGATAAAAATAATTGTCCAACGTAACATAATGTTTTATTTTTAATGGTTAAATTTTAATACTATTGTTTTAATAGTTTATTACAAATATCATTTATTATGGGCGTATTGATTGACTGTAAGAAATTTACATTTAACTGTATTAATGAGTTTTAAAACCCATTCTATTTAAACTGTAAATTTTCCATTTCAGAGATATCACTTTGTATTGATTTTTTATGTGTATTTATGAGTGTGATGAAGTTTTCGGGTAAAATTTCTGGTTTGTTACCCACATGTTTATATTGGCTTAATAACGATTCTTCATGATATTTTGCTTTATTTGATAGCAACTGGCTGTTATTATCCATAAAAATACTCTTAATTGAAGTAACAAGCCTATCGAAAGCACCTGTGGTAGTACCACTATTTTCTAATCTTATATTGTGAGACTGCATAATAGCTGCAATGTCTGTGGCAAATTGTTGGCGCTCTACTATTTTTTTAGCACAAAAGGTTTTGTATTCTTCAGAATTTAAGTGTCTTCCTAAATTTTTAAAACGTTTTTTTGAATCTATTACTTCTTTATAAAGTCTCCTAATTTTACTTTCAAACTCTGATGCAGAAGGTAATTTTTGCTTTGCTCTCATAACTTTTATTTTAATACAAAAAGTGACTTAAGCATAGAGCTGAAGTCACTTTTTAACTTTTCACTTAACTATTAATTCTAATTCGAATAAATAACTTTGTATCCTTCTAGTCGCGCTTCTAAATCATCTTCATTTTTAAAATATTTAAAAGACTTATTAAAAACCCGATTTGGGCGTTCACCAACTATATAGTGCTTTACATTCAAGTCTGGTGCATTCAAAGTTATTTGGTCAGAAATACGTAGCTTTTTATCACCTAAACTTCTACTTCCTTTTTCTAATTCTGACACTACGATAAGATTATTACTACTGGCATAAACTTTTTCAATTTCAAGTGTGTGTTCAACACCATCAACTTCAGCTTCAACCATAATGGTACGCTCTTCTTTATCACCAAATTCACTTGGCATATCAACATCTACGTAAGGTACTTCTACCGCTACTTCTTCCATCACTACTACAACTTTTGGTATCGTTACGGTTTGTGTTTTTGTACCTATATTAACATCTGCCCAATCAACATCGAATTCTGGCAATTGTCCTTCTTCTACGCTTGCATCAATATCAACATCAACATCTGGTAGTTTAGTTTCTTTCGTCTGATCTATTTTACAGCTTGTAATCAATAATAATGATAGTGCCAAAGCTGATAAAAATAATTTCTTCATAATATAATATTTTAGTTATTAAATTTTTGTGAATAATCGACTTTCGATTTTGTCTAGTACAAAAGTAATGTAGCATGTGTGTTTATATTAGCTCGATAAAGTTGATGATTAACTCTAAAGACTGTAAGCCTAATTTTACAGTAATGGACTAAAAATTTTAGCCATGCCTTGAAGTAATTTATCCTTTAATGAACGATTTTTAAATTCTTGATAATCTAATATTTTACAAGTATTCAGGGAATTTTTAAAATCGTTTGCTAGTTCTTCTGCAATCTGTGTATCGTAAATAAGTGTATTAATTTCGTAATTGTGTTCAAAACTTCTATAATCAAAGTTTCCAGAGCCAATGGATGCAATTGCCTCATCAACAATTATTAATTTGCTATGTGAAAAGGTGTCTTTAATAATACAAATCTCTACACCAGCTTTTAATAGAGGCTCGAAATTTGAAAACATACTATATTTTGCTATTTTACTGTCGTTGTTTTTTGGAACCATTATGTGTACTTCAACACCACGTAAAGCAGCCATTTTGAGAGCTTCTAACAAAATTCTATTTGGAATAAAATAAGGATTCTCAATGTAGATGCTTTGTTCTGCACTATGAATCATCATTACGTATTGATGCATTATTGAGAGATAATTTAAATCTGGCCCACCTGTTACAATTTGTATGAGGCTATTACCCTTATGACTTTGTTTTGGTAAATACTTTTTATCTGTTAGTAATTTCTCATTATTGGCAAAATAATAATCTTTAATAAATACACGATGTAAATGATCTACTGCACTACCTTCTAATTTTAGGTGTATGTCGTCCCAGATTCCAAATTCAGATCTATCTTCATTAATATATTTGTCTGAAATATTAACACCACCAGTAAAGGCTATGGTACCATCTATTATAATTATTTTTCGGTGATTTCTAAAATTAAGAGTAGATAAAATGGTGTTCATTTTAATAGGTAAAATCGAACATATTTCAACACCTAAAACTTCTAACTTTTTTATAGCTTTAGTCTTCCAGCCGTAACTTCCCAAAGCGTCGTAAAGAATTCTTATTTCAACGCCTTCCTTAATTTTTTGCTCAAACAGCCTACATAGTTCTTCCAATATTTCGCCTTCATCCAAAATATAATATTGTAAATGAATAAAAGATTTAGCCTTTTCGATAGCACTAAAAATTTCCTCAAAAGTATTTCTACCATCTTTAAGTAGTGTAACTTTATTACCATCTACAGCAGGAAATCCTGAACTTGCCTTTAAAACTTTACCTATTTTACTATACTTCTGAGAATCAAACTTATGTTGAAATTCTTCAATAGTTTCACTGTCATGATTTAAGTCGTATAAACGTCTTTTGGCAATGTGGTTTAGCTTAAAGAATTTAAATTTTCTTCTATTAATGCCAAATAGTATGTAGAGTAATACACCAACTAACGGGAATATTAATATCACAAAAACCCAGGCTACAGATCGCTCGGGCCTATTACCATACAATAGAACACTTACAACGGCCCAAATGGCCAATACTACATACAGTATGATAAAAAAAGTAAGCATCAACTTTAAAGTTTGAAAAAGTAAAGCTACCTATAATTCATTAATGCAATTAGCTTAAACCGCATAGATGCTAACTCAAATACAATATACAATAGAGTTAAAATGAAAATTTATAGAGCTAATCTAACATTCGGTATATTTCTAAATTTGTTTTAATCAATTTTTATAAACCTTTTAAAATTTATTTTATGTTACGTTGGACAATCATTTTTATAGTAATAGCACTCATTGCAGGTTTTTTAGGATTCGGAGGAATAGCTGGAGCTGCCGCTGGAATTGCGAAAATTATATTCTATATTTTCTTAATACTCTTTATTATCTCACTCGTAAGGAGTTTAATGAAGAAGGCTTAAATTTCTAAAGTATAAAGTTATATAATACCCTTGTAATTCTTTCAATTACAAGGGTATTATATATTTTGATGGCAATACAAATCATTTTTTTGTATTAAATTTTTTGTTTGCTGTGGTGTCTTTGTGGTTAGCATGTCTTATAGATTCTTGCGATTTGTTAAAATTACTTCCATCAGGATCATAGAATTTATAGAAGTCGAACCTACTGTCTATGATTTCAGCCCTATTGCCATTTATGGCAATAGGGTGTTGCAATAATGACGGATTATGCTCAATTATCTTCAACCAATCGTGAGCAGAAAAATCTTCAGTACTGCCAACATCAGGAGCATCTGGGTGAGATATTGAAAACAATTCTCCAACTTGTACATTTAGCATATCTGCAATTTCTGCCCAAATAGTTTGTGATAAAGTCTCTTTATTTATATTAATCGTTCTTACAGCTTCATTTACACTTTGAGTATAAGCTAACACCTTTTTTCCTAATACAGAGTCTTCAGAATATATATAAATAAGTTGTTTGTTATCTGTAGCTAGAATTCCCATAACCTATGCTTTAGCTTGTTCGTTAATTCTTCCTTCTGCGAGATTGTCTAACGATTGATCTGCTTTATATTCTTCATCTAAAATAGACTGTAGTTTATCTGCAATTGTATTGTATTTTAGTTCTCTAGCAAACCGTACTGCTGTACCATAAGCCGAAATCTCATAATGTTCGGCACGCTGTACACAGGCAATAATTCCTGCATCTTTAACATCGGCAACTGCATCGTGCTTTGCCATGTGCTCGCACTCGCTTACCAATCCTTTCATGGCATCACAAACAATACTACCAGGATTAATGTTCAAATCGTCACAAATCTCACGTATTGTATTAAAATGATTATCTGTTTCCTTTACATGCATCTCTAGAGTATTTCTCAATCGGTTATCTGAAACTGCTTCAATAACTTTTGGCATGGCGTTTTTTAATTGTTTTTCAGCAGAGTATAAATCTTTTAATTGGTGTGAAAATAAATCTTGTAATGTTTTCATAATATAATGCGTTTTTAGTCCAGTTTTGTTTTCAACAAAATTACATCTACTTCTTACTAATATTTAACGCAAACAGTTTTATCATTAACGCATTTAATAGGATTAACAGTAAATGTTTCAGAGTTAATCTCACATGAAAACACCTCGTAATTTCACATAATAATTTATAAATGTAATAGTATGAAGATAGTATTTGAGTACGCGAACGTTAGTGCAAGCGAGCGTTTAGAGAAACAAATTGAAGACAAGTTTAATAGTTTAAAAGAGCGCTATCCTTTTATTATTAGAGGTGATGTTTTTTTAAAATTAGATAATAAAGATCATGGCAAAAAACATCATTGTGGTATAAGATTAAGTATGCCAGGGCCACGTTTATATGCTTCTTCTGATGAAGGTAATTTTGAAGCTGCAATATCAGAGACGTTTCGCGATTTAAAAGATCGACTTGAAAAACGAAAAGGGAAAATGAAAACACACTTATAATTACTGAATTCGATTGAGTTAATCTTAATTTTTTTTGAACAAATCTACCACTCATTTGACACTTATATTTGTAGTAGAAATTAAATAAATGATGAAAGCAGTAAGCATCAATTTCACTTTACTGCAACACTAAAACATATTATATTATTATGGGAATTTTTTCAGAAAGTACAGAAAGTAAATTAAATGGGTTATTAGAAAAAGCATACGACGCTGAGCAAGGATTTAGAAAAGCTGCGGAGAAAGTAGATAATCAACCTTTAGAAAACTTTTTTAAGCGCAAAGCAAACGAGCGCCATCAATTTCGTTCTGAGTTAAGAAATGAGCTTAAAGCAAATGGCTGCGAAGTAAATGAAAACGATGGAAGTATAGCTGGTTCAATCCATAGAGGTTGGATGGATACTAAAGCATTCTTTTCTTTTGATAAGGAAGAGTCAATGCTAGAAGAAGTTAGAAATGGTGAAAAAGCCGCTTTAAACGATTATGACGATGTTTTAGAAGATAACCAGTTACCTCCAACAACGGTAAATATTTTGAGAAAACAACGTAACACTATTGAAAGTAGTTATAATAAAGCCGATTATTTAGAAGATGTACTATAATACATTAGTTTAGTTAAGGATTGAAAAGAGGTGCTAGAAATAGCACTTTTTTTTTGAGTCAATATGAAACCGTATCGCATTACAAATACGGAACCATTGGTATTAAATTTAAAACAAAAAATCAAACACTAGAAATCATGCATGCAAACGAACAAAAACACGAAATTGATAAAATAAGAGAATATCAAAATAAAGGATTTACAGCAAGTTATCAATTAGATGATGGCAAGTTGAAAGATTTAGACACTAAAAAAATATACAATGTTTCCGAGATAGATATCGTTGACGAATACCGATATGAGGGTTATTCAAACCCTTCAGATATGAGTATGCTTTATGTACTGCAAATGAATGACGGTAGTAGGGGTACGGTATTGATTCCTTATGGAGCCAATGCCGATGGCGAACTCGCTTGGTTTATGAAAGATGTGAGCTTGCGTAATAAAGACAAGCAAAACCTCAACAAAATAAACTAATTGAGAAAAATGTACTACGAACACTTACAGCCTGGTTTGGTACTAAAAAATTACAAGCAAAGGCTGTGGCTGCGCAACACTTATTGTATTTGTCATTTTGTATTAGCTGTTAGGCTACTTTTTTTAAACTCAAAATAACGTATCATGACTACAAAAGACTTATTTAATAAAGAGCTTGTTAATCTTTATGCCTTATGTAAGAGCATAGACGAACAATTTGTATCAATAAACATAACTCATTTAAGCAAAGCTTTACACGAACCTATTAAAAGTTTTATTACAGCAAATACAACCGACGTAGTTAAACTCTCAAATTTACTGGACACTTACAGTTTAAATGTAAGAAACACCACAGATAGTGTTGGGCAAGAAATGCTTAAAAACCTTAAACAAATAAGTAATGAAGATATTGACACTAACATTAAAACAGCAGGGTTTATCATGTCGTTAAACCGACTTATCAATTATAAAATTGCTAATTACGAAACGATTAAAGTTTTAAGCACCACCAATAGTATAATTATTGACGAAGCTAAAACCACACATAAACATATCAAGAAACATATATTAGACACCATATCGAATTTAGTCTAAAATTTTAAACAATATATTATGAACGATGCCATATCTAAGCTAGAGAAATCACTCGTTGAGCACTGGAACGAATTTATTTACCAAATTCCCAATATTATTGTAGCGTTACTCATTGTTATTGTAGGATTCTTAATCTCGAGATTTATTGCCAATCTGTTTCGGAGAACGGTATCATCCAGAACACAAGATCCTTTAATGACAAATTTTTTAACCAAAGCTGTAAAATTAGGTATCATTATACTCGTTATAATGTTTGCTTTAAAAATAGCAGGTTTGGGAGGTATTGCGACAGGTATACTTACCGCTGCGGGTGCTTCGGCTGTGGTGATTGGTTTTGCATTTAGAGATATTGGCGAAAATTTTATCTCGGGTGTAATTTTATCTTTTAATCGCCCTTTTGATGTCAATGACACTGTTAAAATCGACGAAATATTCGGAAAAGTAAAAGCACTAGAGTTTCGCTACACAAAACTAAAAACATTTGACGGTAGAGACGTCTATATTCCAAATAGTGATATTATAAAAAAAGCCGTTTATAATTATACTGAAGATGGCTTTTTTAGATTAGATTTTATCGTTGGTATTGATTATGATGATGATATTGAAACTGCCAAAAAGGTAATTATCGATGCTGTAAGAAGCTCTGAAGGTGTTATCGATGAAGATGAACATGAAAGTTTTGTAACCGTAGATTCTCTTGGTGTTAGTACTGTAAATTTAAAGGTGTTATTTTGGATAAAAACGAAAGAGTACAGAAAAAGAGCACTCGATGTAAAGAGTGATGTTGTTAGAAATGTAAAAAACATTATTATAGAGAATGGATTGAATATGCCAGCCGATATTACTGAAATTAAATTATATGGCTCTCAAACAAGTATACCTGTTAGTGTTACTCATAATAACGAATAAGGATTTAGTTTGAGTATAAATAATTATAAAGGTATTCAATTTACTACTATGTATATACTATTCTGAAAAATTTATATCTTGGTTTAAAAATGTTTATATATACAGTACCATTCTGTTAACGGTGTCGTTAACTGAAATAATTGAAATATTAGCTTGTATGAAATAGAATATTAAGTTTTTATCGTAGAACACAAATTTTAATCTTAATATAAAAGATAAAAACGCAATTGCATTATTATATTATGCATTGTTAACTTCAAAAATTGCATCATCTGTAAAACCAAATGACGTTCCGTTTTCAATACCAGAATTAATATTCAATCCTGTGAATAAACTAAATGCTGGTAACACTAATTGGTTTTGATTTATATGAAAACATGGGAGTTTTATTTTTTGCCCTCTCTGTAGATGTAATGAAACTGCAGGATGGGTATGTGCTGAAATATAATTTTCACCCTTATGTATGTCTTGTATATCGTGAACGAATTTTATGTTATTTATTACTAAACTCTCGTAAGTGCAAAAATTTAATGTTTCGTAAAATTCTTTTTTAAATCTATCATGATTGCCCCGTATTAAATATTTTTCAATAGAATTAAATTGTATTAACCATTGTTTAAAGTATGAAATATTTCTATTGTAGTTCGCATGAAAGAGATCACCAACAACAATTATTTTTTTAGGATTAAAATGATAAATTAAATCTTTTAATCGCTCTAAATCTTTATTTAAAATAGAATCTGGTATAGCAATACCGTGTTGCCTAAAATGGGCTGTTTTTCCGATATGGATATCAGAAAAAATTAGACATTCTTGCGATTTCCAATAAAGAACACGTTGGTTTGTGATGGTTAGCGTTTCTTTTGCAAATAAGATATTTTTAGTAATTATATTCAATTTATTAACTTATAATGTTGTTTTTGTAACCTTGCAATACGATCACTTAATTTCTCATTGCTCATTGTATCACGTAAACTGTCTACTTTTATCGGGAAACTTAACGGTGTATAACCCTTAGCCACTTTAAAGATAATGTTACTTTTTGAGATACGCTCAAAGGCATTTTGTAGTCTTACTTCTTCTAACTGTTCATTAAAGACTTCGGTGTAGGCTTGACGAAGTAATAAATTATCAGATTCATAATCTTCTAAAACTCGAAAAATTAATCCAGAAGAAGATTGCAGGCTTTTGTTTGTTTTACGTGTTCCTGGATGTGTTTGTATTACTAACCCTGCAATAACAGCAATGTCTCTAAACTTTCTACTTGCCATTTCAGAGGCATTGATACTAGCTACCACATCATCCATTAAGTTATCTTTTGAAAGTAATTGTTTTAAATCGTTTTCTGAAATCAAAATATCTTGATCACTCAATAAATCGAAACCATAATCATTCATAGCAATAGTAAAGGTTATTCTTTGTTTTTTACTCATTCTATAAGCAATAAGGGATGCCATAATTTCGTGAACCAATCGCCCTTCAAATGGGTAAAAAAACAAATGATATCCATCTCTTGTTTTAATTTTTTCGACTAAAAACTCATCCGATTTTGGTATATGAGAATTCAAATTTTGTACAGACAATAACGGATTGAGAAATTTTAACTCGCGTTCTCTAACAGAGGGTTGTAAGGCGTCATTTAATTTTAATCGTAAATAATGACTTAAATAAGACGTTAGTGGCAGACGTCCTCCCTTCCAACTTGGCGTTATTGCTTTTTTAGATTTACTTTTGCGCACATATACTGTCATATCTTTAATATGAGCGATTTCAAGCACACGACCTGCTAAAATGAATGGCATTCCTTTCTTTAGTTTTGAAATAAAATATTCTTCAATCATCCCCACATAACCGCCTTTCATAAACTTTACACGCATCATTGCATCGCTTACAATCGCACCAATGTTCATACGATGTAGCATGCTTATACGCCTACTTTTCACTTTATACAGCTGTGTATCTTTATCTAATACCACTTTATGGAATTCTTCATAAGCTTTTAGAGTACTTCCTCCTTTTGTTATAAATTGTATCACCCAATTAAATTCTTCTTCTTTTAAGAATGAAAAAGCATAGGTATGAGTCACTAATTCAAAAGTTTCTTCTTTATTAAATCCTTCGCCTACAGCTAGTGTTACCATAAACTGAACAAGAACATCATAGGTAAGTACCATAGGTTCTCTGGCTTCAACATCTCTATGCTTCACAGCTTCTTTTAAAGCTGAAACTTCTATAAGCTGTAAGGAATGCGTAGGAACAAAATACACTTTTGAAATCTCATTGGGCGAATGCCCGCTTCGTCCAGCGCGTTGAATGAAACGTGCAATACCTTTAGATGAGCCTATTTGTATTACACAATCTACTGGTTTAAAATCAACACCCAAGTCTAGTGATGAAGTGCATACAACAGCTTTTAACAATCTATCATTAATCGCATCCTCAATCCAATTGCGCTGTTTTGCATCAATCGAACCATGGTGAATCGCAATTTGCCCTGCCAAATCTGTGTCTGCATCTAACAATAGTTGATACCATATTTCGGCTTGATTGCGTGTGTTTGTAAAGATGAGGGTGGTATTATTTTCGTAAATAATTGGAAGTACTTTATATACTAACTTACCTCCTAAATGTCCTGCCCAAGGTAACAGTTCAACCTCATCTGGTAATAATGAAATGATTTTTAATTTTTTCTTTTCTTTAGATGTAATTATCGCTGTTTTGATATCTTTATATGGCACGAGTACCTCCTTAGCTTGTTCAATATTACCGATAGTTGCAGATATACCCCAAATACGTATGTTCTTAGAAAGCGATTTTAAGCATGCAATTGCTAATTCGGTAAGTACACCTCGTTTTGTTGAAAGTAATTCGTGCCACTCGTCAACCACCATACATTGTACGTTTTTAAACCATCGAGAGTTCTTTTTTTGTGAGAAAAGTAAATGCATTGTCTCTGGTGTTGTTAACACAATGTCTGGCATATTTCGTTCTTGTTTTCTGCGAACATTTTGTGGTGTATCTCCATTTCTCACTGCCACTTCCCAATCTAATCCAATCTCATCGATAGCACTTTGCATAGCTTTTTGCAAGTCTTTTGCTAAAGATCTTAACGGGCTTACCCAAAGTAATTTAATTCCTTTTTTGTAATTTTCAGGATAATTTAAATAGTCAATAACTACTGCTAAAAAAAGAGCATATGTTTTGCCAAACCCTGTAGGTGCAACAACTAGTCCGTTAAAATTTTGGGCGTACTTTTTCCATGCTTTTAATTGGAAATCAAAAGGTATAAACTGTTTAGATTGCATCCAATTATGGATAATTTTAAAACCTTCTGTATGCTCTAGTTTTATCAATTTATGTTGAATATATTAAGCTTTTTACACTTTCTATAGTGTCAATATCTGCTACACTTTTATCTTTTCGCCAACGCTTAATTCTTGGAAAACGAAGTGCTACTCCAGATTTATGACGTTTACTAAATGCAATACCCTCAAAAGCAATTTCAAATACTAATTCTGGTTTTACTGTTTTTACAGGGCCAAATTTTTCGATGGCGTTTTTGTTAACCCAACGACTAATTTCTGTAATCTCTTTATCTGTTAATCCTGAATAAGCCTTCGCTACGGTTATCAGCTTTTCACCATTTTTAACGGCAAAAGTATAGTCTGTAAATTTTGAACTTCGACGTCCGCTACCTTTTTGTGCATAAATCATAACGGCATCAATGGTTAGCGGATCTACTTTCCATTTCCACCAATCGCCTTTTTTACGTCCTGTATGGTAAGGTGACTGTTTTTGCTTTAACATTAAACCTTCAGCGTTTAATTGACGTGCATTATTTCTAATGGTATTTAAATCGTCCCACTTTTTTACAGTAATAATAGGAGACAGTTTAATATTTTCAAACTGATTATCTTGAAATACAATTTCTAACTTCTCTCTACGAATTGATAACGACTGTTCACGAATATCTTTACCTTGAAATTCCATGATATCATAAGCATAAAAACCTACAGGTATGTCTTTCAATAATTTTTTAGAAACATTTTTTCTATTCAATCGTTTTTGCAAATCGTTAAATAATAACACGCTACTATCTTTAATTGCTAAAATTTCGCCATCGATTACAAAATCGTATGCCCATTTTGAAAATACCTCAGTAAGTTCTGGAAATTGTTGTGTTACCAACTCTTCTCCACGACTCCATATAAATATTTCATTGTTGCGCTTTACAATTTGTCCACGAATTCCATCCCATTTAAGCTCTATTTGCCAATGATTTATAGCGCCTAAATCTTCAAGTTCTTTTTCAAGGGCATATGCCAAACAAAAAGGATATGGTTTAGAATTATCGTAGTTTATATGTGCTCCAGAGAGTAACTCTTCAAAAGTAATAGTATTGATATCCCAATTGCCAATAATACTGTGCATTAATTGGTTGGTATTAATTTTTGTAAGTTTTGATAAGGCATTCACTAAGGTTTTTTTAGAGACACCAATACGAAAACTTCCGCCAATTAATTTATTGAATATTAAACGTTCTTGAGCTTGTAATCCACTCCAAGCATTTAAAACATAGTCTTTTTTTTCTTGATTAGATTTTGATTTTAAGGCTATGAGTTCTTCCATCCATTTGTGTAATGGTTTTTCTATATGATGTATTGGCGGCGGCAACAATAATGCTAGTGTTTCGCCTAAATCACCAACAGTACTGTAACTTTCTAAAAATAACCATTCTGGTAAATTAGTAATTTCAGAACACCATAGTTTCATAAGTGATGATTTTACTGGGCGTGGCGGACGCTTACCAGTAAATAATGTAATCATCCAAAGTTTATCTTTATCATTAGCTGTTTTAAAGTAGTGGACTAATGCTTCAATTTTAGCATTAGTTTTATTTGTAATTTCAATAGCGCTTATAAGTTTGGAAAAGTGTTTCATACTTTAGCTTCTTTAGTCGTTTCTTCTCCCTGCTGTAACTCATTATCGCCATATTCTGTGATTACTTCTTCAGATTCTATACCTATTTCGTTTAAATATTTAGAAAAAGTAGCTTGTGAGCCGTGTGTTACATATACTTTTTCGGCTTCGCTTGCTTTTACAGCTTGTAATAGCCCGTCCCAATCTGCGTGATCGCTTATAGCAAATCCAGCGTCAACACTTCGCCAACGTCTATTACCTCTCACTTGCATCCAACCAGAACATATAGCAGTAGCAGCATTAGGTATACGTTTTAGCATTTTACTGCCTAATAATGTAGGAGGCATAATAATTATTTTCTCAGCTATATCTTCTTTGTTGAAACTTGCGTCGAGTCTTTGCGTTTGAGGTAATAAAATCCCAGAAGCTTCAATAGCATTATTAATATTGTAGATGGCGTTGTGCACATAAATTTCATCTAAACCTTCTACTAATTTCATAATTCTTTGCGATTTCCCTAAAGAATATCCAAAAAACACACTCGTACGATTATTTGCTTTGTTTTGTGCTACCCAATTATATAGTTGCTCTTGCAAGACTGTATCTGGTAACCATTTGTAAATTGGTAATCCGAAAGTGCTTTCGGTAATGAATTCATGACATTTTACAGACTCGAATGGAATGGTGATATTGTCATGTTTAACCTTGTAATCGCCTGTAAAAACAACTACTTTGCCTTTATGTTCTATACGAATTTGTGCAGAACCAATGATATGCCCAGCAGGATGAAAACTCACTTTTACACCATTGATTGTTCTTGGTTCGTTATACCCTAATGTCTCTATAGAAATATCTTGCCCTATACGGTGTTTAATAATATTTTTAGTATGTGTATGGCATAAATAATGTTTGTTGCCCCAACGAGCATGATCGGCATGTCCATGAGAAATGATCGCATAATCTACAGGAAACCAAGGGTCTAAATAAAATTTTCCTACGCTACAATAGAGCCCTTTTTTTGTGAATTTTATAAGTTTCATTCTATAACTTAATTATTTAGGCGTTTAATGGTTTCTTTTGCCCAGTTATTTGAGCGCTCATTAAAACACTCTAAAATTGCATCTACGCCAAACAGCGTTCCTTTTGCCAATCGCCCATGTAAAGCTAGTGGTATCGTTTTATTAGTATTTGGTATATTAACAATGCCATTAGGGTACGTATCTATTCCTAATTTAGAATGTATGGGTTGGATGTAGTTATGCTGTAATAGATTGCGAATTATAGATGATTTAACATCTAAAATTTTTGGAGCATCAAGCACCGTATTTATCATCACATTAGCTACGACTTCATTATTCTCTACATCTAAATGCCAACCTCTTGAAGTGCAAGCAATGTCTGGATCATCCACTACCTTAAGCGTTAAAATATTAGCGTTAATCATAGCCAATAATTGTTGCAAACTTGCAAGTGGTGGGCCAAAGGTTAATCGTTTTAATTTATTGTCTAAAGTTATTATTTTATCAATAACTTCTTCTGAAAAAGTATTAAAAGACAATGACTTATATAAAGTTGGATGGCAGTGACGCCATACCTGCCCAATACAATAATCTAAGCTTATTGGTTTTTTTCCAGCCGCCATATTAACGTATTGTTCCATAATTTTAGTTGGTGTTTTATTTTTAGATGTACTAATAGGAACCTCATTTTTATCATCTAAAATCCAGGACTTCGCAAAATCTATCACTTGTAATTCATCGTAATTATGTGCTACTGCTTTTTCCTTTAGTTCTAAAAATTTTTCTACTATTACAGGTAATAAGGCATCAACTAAAAATAATTCTGATGTAATATTACAAGAGTGTCTCTTAGCTTCTTTTAATGTTTTTCTCAACCTTTTGAGCTGCTGCTTGCTTGGCACAAACCAATCGTCAATCTTTTTGTTGATAGGCTTTGGTGCCATTGGTAAGCCATCTAATGAAAAAGGGATGATTTTTTTTGGACAGTTTTTGCCAGGATAAAAAATCATTTTTTGAGTATGATCATCTATAATTTCAAAATAACCGCCCGTTTTATTTGCAATAGCTCTCACGACATCAATCATGGCTAATCCAAATCCTCGTAATGCAACTATTTTGTTTGTATTAATAGCATCAGTTTTAAATAGCGATGATATAGGATATGGCTTTGTAAATAAATTGAGAGCACTATTTTGTTGTTTAAAATTTGTCCATTTTTTAAGTTGCTCAGAACTATAAGTAGGTTGATGTCCTATAGTTAATACAACTTCATCAGCTTTATAAGTTATATTAGTTTCTGTAGTAATTTGGAATGTGCCATTTTTATATGCAACATCTTTGACCAAGCTTGTATAACATTTTAAAATGCCTTTATCTTCTAATGGTTTTTGTATTGATTCAAAGCGTTGACTTAAATAAGAACCTAGCTTTGCTCGTGGTGGAAAGACATCATTATTGCCGTGAGATATTAATGTGTATCCAGCCCAATCTTGGTAAGAATCAAAGGCTTCGATTTGGAACAGTTTATTTACTATTTTTTTACGTTTTGGAATAGTAAGTGCGCGCTCTGATACGTTTAACCAATTATCTTTTGTTTGATGTTGCGCATATACTTGCCCACTACCAAAGTAACCCGTTCGTTCAAAAACAATAATTTTTAGTTCAAAGGTTTTACTTATAGTTTCATAGAAATGATATAAGCTTTCTAATGCCGATAAACCTCTAGGGCCACAACCAATTATGGCAACTGTTTTTACTGCTAATTTTTTCAAAGTTTTGTAAATTAGGAATTCAAAAATATATCAATCCCTATAGTATTATATACTCATTAAAATTAATTTGTAACTCAATAGCGTGATATTCGTATTTACTTTTGTTTTATCTTTTTTACAAAATGTTAAAATTGATAATAAAAGCCATATCTTTGATTAGGGCAGATTTATAAACTATACCAACTTCTTCTTGAAAATATATGTCACATACGATTTTAACAATACTTTTAAAACACTTTTAAAAGAGCAACTCAATGCTTTAAATATAGATTTTGAAATTCATGGTATTAATGAGATTGAATTTAAACAAGCTTTATCAAATGATAAAAAGAAAACGTTTAAACAAATTCTAAGCAACTATCATATTGAAATAATAGAAGATCGAAAAATATCTATGGTTGAACGTATAAAAGCAGTTATTAATGAAATGTTGGATGATGAAAGGGCGAGACTTATTAATACTTCTGATTATTTAGCAGATAAGCTCAATTATTCTTACATCTATTTGTCAACCTTATTTTCTGAAGCAACCTACACATCTATAGAACATTATATAATTTTACAAAAAGTAGAAAAAGCAAAAGATTTTTTATTAAACACTAACAGTACTTTAACAGAAATTGCTTATAAGCTAAACTACAGCAGTGTAGCACATTTGTCAC
Organism: Maritimimonas sp. 2210JD6-3; assembly: GCF_056591795.1. Classification (NCBI taxonomy): domain Bacteria; kingdom Pseudomonadati; phylum Bacteroidota; class Flavobacteriia; order Flavobacteriales; family Flavobacteriaceae; genus Maritimimonas; species Maritimimonas sp. 2210JD6-3. The sequence goes on from NZ_JBWQOJ010000046.1 coordinate 18,244, forward strand.
GTCAATTTAAAAAAACCACAGGGTTAACACCTTCTGCGTTTCAGAGAATTATAGAACGACGTCGTGTACAATTAAACAATTAACAAAAACCACTAATGCTAAAAGTAATTCTCACAGACGACGACGAAGATGATCGCTTATTTTTTAAAGAAGCAATTGAAGACGTAAATTTAAATACCGTATTATCTACTTTTAATCACGGACAAGCGCTGATGGATTACCTTAACAGCCCAGATGCTGAACTACCTAATTTATTATTTCTAGATTTAAACATGCCAATTAAAAATGGCATGCAGTGCTTAAAAGAAATAAAAGCAAATAGCAAATTGAAAGATATTATTATCGCGATTTATTCAACTTCTTCTTCTGAAAAAGATATAGAAGATACCTTTGTAAATGGTGCCAATATTTATATTAATAAGCCAAGTAATTTTAGTGCCCTAAAAAAAGTAATTAGTAAGGTATTAAAAATTAATTGGCAGTACCACACTTCAAACCTTAATCGTGATAACTTTTTATTTAGAATATAATGTTGTGATATGAACACCGCTCATTTTTTAAATTCACAAAAAAGTTATTCCGTAGCATTACTGCTATCGTTTGTAGTACTAGCAATTATATTTACAATTACCGTTGCTCAAATTTTCGATTTACTACGTTCTGGTGAGCGTATTGTAGAAAATAATTTTGAAACTAAGAATTTCGTCGATTTAGAGCAAAATTTAAACCGTTTGGAAATCGATTTCTTAACTAACAAATTAGATGCCGCAAAACTGAATACCATACAGTCTAAAAACCTCACACTATTAGAAAATATTCAACCTAAAGATGAAGTTTATAAAGCGTTTAAAAAAAAGTACAACGTTTTACTTGATAGGCTTTCGCAAGTTATTACTACAGACGTCGATAATAATAAACAACAAGTTATTAGCTTATTTAGCGATCTTAATTTTTTTAAAAAACGTTTATTAGACTCTCATAGTTATGATGTATCTTCTGATATTTCGAAATTTAAGAAAGATAGTAAAGCCTTGCCTACGGTATTTCTGGGTATGAGTCTAATTTCATTAGTAATTTTGTTATTATCATTATACAAGATTTTTTTAGACAGAAAAGAAATCTTGAAAAAATCGCATATCCTTGATACCATACTCAATAATACAAGTGATATTATCAATTATTTTTTACCCATATACAATGATAATGACGAAGTAATAAACTTTACTATAGGGCATGTAAGTAGTGCTAATAGTAGTATATCTACCTACAAGGTTAAAGATATGGTTGGCAAAAAAGTTACCGACGTATTTCCTTTTTTAGAACCTGAAGGTATAATGGAAAAAATGATAGCAGCTTACAAAAACCAAGAATATTATAAGAATAATAAAACCAACAATATCTTAGGTGAAACAAGGCATTTTAAAGAACAATTCATTCCCACAGAAGATGGGTTGCATGTTATGGCAACTGAAATTACCGATGTGGTTAGCAAAGATGAAGAAATTACAAAAAAGTCTAATATTTTAGATACTATTTTAGAAAATTCTAATGATATCGTCAACTTTTATAAACCAATATATGAAGGTGATAAAGTGATTGACTTTACTATTGAGCACGCTAGTATTGCCAACAGATCAATAATTGATACAAACGTTAATCAAATCATTGGGAAAAAGGTTTCAGAAGTGTATCCTTTTTTAAAAGCGAGTGGTAATTTTAATCAATTAATAGAATCATTTATAAACAAAACCTATTACGAAAAGTTACTATCTATACCTATTGATGATAAAATCCGTTATTTTAACGCGCGATATGTACCTGATATGCATGGGCTGCAAGTAATGGTTACCGAGCTTACTAATTTAGTAAATATACAAGACGAAATAAAGGTCGCTAATACCGAGCTTATTTTAAAAAATGCGGTATTAAACGAGGCCGAGGAGATGGCAAAGTTGGGAAGCTATGTTTGGTATATGAAAGATGATATTACACATTTATCAGATAATGTATATAGAATTATGGGGTATGAACCGCAAGCTTTTGAATCTTCATCTACCAAATTTAGAGAATTTACCCATCCTGACGATTTAGAAATGTACGACAGACAAGTGGGTGATGCCTTTGAACATAAAAAACCTGTTGAATTTATATTTAGAATTATTAGTAAACAAGATGAAATCAAATACTTATATACCAGTGGTGCTTATAAAGAAAAGGATGGAGAGCAAATTATGTTAGGCATTATACAGGATGTAAGTGATCGTATTGAAAATGAATTAGTTCTCAAAGAACAAAATATAGAATTAGCACGCCGAAATCGTGAGCTTGATTCGTTTAATCGTATAGCTAGTCACGATTTACAAGAGCCCTTGCGTAAGGTGCAAATGTTTTTATCTCGTATATCAGACAATGATATTGAAAATTTAAGCGAACGCGGACGAGGGTATATTAATAAAGTTAAAGATACTACTTCACGAATGCGTATCTTAATTAACAATTTGTTGGCGTTTTCACGCATAGATAATAAAGCTTACAACTACGAGCTTACAGATTTAAATGAAATTGTGGCAACGGTATTAGAAGATTACTCTGAACGTATTGATGATACAAAAGCACTAATAAATTACAATAATCTACCTACACTAAATGCTATTCCATTTTTAATGGAACAATTGTTTACAAATCTTATTGGTAACTCAATAAAGTATAGAAAAAGAGATGTGCCTATTAAAATTACTATTGAAAGCACAAAGATGCATAGTAATCAAATCTCGCAAGACTTTATTAAAACGCATGCCTATTACCATGTTATCAAGGTAATTGATAATGGGATTGGTTTTAATAATGAAGATAATAAGACAATTTTTAAATTGTTTAACAGACTGCATCAAAAGCATGAATATTCTGGTACAGGTATTGGCTTAGCTATTTGCGAAAAAATTATTCTAAAACATCACGGCCACATTATGGCAACAAGTGTTTTAAACGAAGGTTCTGTCTTTACTATGTTCTTACCAAGTGGTAAACTAAAACATTTACCATCTACTTTTAATTAAACAAAACAGTCAACTTGATAATATAGAACCATCCTTAACAGGGTGGTTTTTTTTCTACAATATCACTTTTCCTAAAATTATGCAATAGGTTCCAAAAATTGTGTAACACAAAAACTGCATAAGCGTTGCACCTTTGTAATATCAAATTAAAGGAACTAAAACATGAAATATCATATTAAAAAAACAGAACGTCAGTTTTCAAAAATTGGACGCGTATTTAAGAAAAAATTAGCCTTAGAAACAGAAAAAGTTCGACAGCTAAATAAAAAGCAGGCTTCTTAGCTGCTAAAGCTTAAACCTTTTTTCTCACAGATAAAATATTAATCTTAAATTCTCGACAAATGCAAACTCTAAATATCACAGCACTAGAAATCTCTCAAATCTTTAATCAATTACAAACTGAAATAGGTGGAACATTATCAAAAAACTTAAAAGAGCACATCTTGTATGTAGATAACGAATTAGGGTATGGTAGTATTAAAGGAATGCGTCTAAAAGGTGGTATTTCGTTTTTAGAGTTTAATATGACATTTAAAAATGATATAAAGTTAGATATTAAAGCACCAAAAAAGGCATTGGTTAACTTTGCGTACTGTGCAGAAGGCAAATTAGCTCATACCTTTGGTGTTTCAGACAATAAGGTAGAATTAGAAACATTTCAAACAGCAATCTTATCAAATATAAATTCTGACACTAATAGCCTATTCTTTTATAAAGACGTTCAAGTAGTAGTCAATTTAATTACCGTGAATACATTATTTGGAGATGGTAATCAGTTTGCTATTAATACGCAATTAAGAGATGCATTTATACATAATAAAGCAGAAGACAGCTTATTTGTAGGCTCTTATAATTTAAAAATTGCAGAACGTATTAAGCAATTGGATGCTATCAAGCAAGAAGGTGTTGTTAGAACCTTATTGATAGAGGGCTTGGTACATGTTATTTTAGCATTAGAGGTTGAGCAACATAAAAAAGATCTTATAAAACGAGAAAATGTAACGGGCAATTTAACAGCTGACGAAATGTTACAGGTTAAGGACTTATCTGAATTTATCAATAACTTTCCAGAAACCAATCTAACCGTAACAGAACTAGCGCACAAAATAGGTTTAACGCCTTCTAAGTTACAAGAAGGTTTTAAGTTAATGCATAATACTACAGTAAACGATTATATTCGTGATGTACGTGTAACCAAATCTGAAGAATTAATTAAGACAACAGATTTAAATATTTCTCAAATACTATATACATTAGGGTTTTCTAGTAGAAGTTATTTTTCTAAAATCTTCAAAGAAAAATATAATTGTTCGCCAAGCCGTTATAAATCAATGAATAAGTTAGCTGCTACTGCATAATCTTTAGCAAACTGATTACCATATCTAAATGAAAGTCGCATATAATGCCACTTTCGAAATACATAAATCACATAATAGCACGTTACCCTCGATGAATTTATTTAAGTATCTCTATTTTACAAAGTGATACATCAACTAATATTATTTCTTAACTGTAAACGGAATGTATAGTAAGTATTTACTACAAACGTAAAAAAAAATACAACTTATGCAATTATAAATAACTACCACGTGTAACTTGATTATAAT
>NZ_JBWQOJ010000047.1:0-22340 GCF_056591795.1 Maritimimonas sp. 2210JD6-3
AATAAAAAAGATAGCTAAATATAAAAAATAGTTTAGTTCTATTTCGTTATTTTTGTGTAACACAAAAAATTAACTACATGCACGCATATATTTTTCCTGGTCAGGGTGCTCAATTTTCAGGTATGGGACTAGATCTTTATGAGCAATCTCCTGTGGCTCAAGATTTATTTGAACAAGCGAATGAAATCTTAGGATTTCACATTACAGATACCATGTTTGAAGGTTCTGACGAAGAATTAAGACAAACTAAAGTAACACAGCCAGCAATTTTTCTACATTCGGTAGCTTTAGCTAAAACCATTCAAGATTTTACACCCGCTATGGTGGCTGGTCATTCATTAGGTGAGTTTTCAGCCTTGGTAGCGAATGGAACACTCGATTTTGAATCTGCTTTAAAATTAGTTTCACAACGTGCTTTAGCCATGCAAAAAGCCTGTGAATTACAACCTTCAACAATGGCAGCGGTTTTAGGTTTGGATGACGATGTAGTAGAAAAAATATGTACCACAACAGAAGGTATTGTTGTAGCGGCAAACTATAATTGTCCAGGTCAGCTCGTAATCTCAGGAGAAATCGATGCCGTTAACAAAGCATGTGAAAATTTAACCGCTGAAGGGGCTCGAAGAGCATTGGTTTTACCTGTTGGTGGAGCTTTTCATTCTCCACTTATGGAACCCGCTAGAGAAGAACTGGCAGCAGCCATAGAGAGTACAACTTTTAATGAGCCGAATTGTCCCATCTATCAAAATGTAACGGCAAGTGCTGTAAATTCTGCAGCTGAAATTAAAAACAACCTTATTGCTCAGCTAACGGCACCAGTGAAATGGACACAATCAATTCAACAGATGATAAAAGATGGCGCTACCGAATTCACTGAAGTAGGTCCAGGAAAAGTATTGCAAGGATTGATGCGTAAAATAGATCGAAGCGTTACAGCTAACGGAGCTATATTCGAACAAAATGCATAAGCTACTACTTCAGGTTAGCAAAGACCCTGCTGTAAATCAAGGGTATGATTTAGGCTATAAAGTAGGTTACATTTTAGGTAAGGTTTTACCATTTATCATCTTGGGTATTATTATATTTTGGGTTGTGAAATATTCCAAAAAGAGGAAATATAAATGAAATATATTATTGCATTAGATCAAGGTACTACAAGCTCTAGAGCAGTACTTTTCGATGATAAGGGAAAACAATTAGCTATAGAACAACAAGAGTTTACGCAATTATTTCCTAAATCGGGCTGGGTAGAACATGATCCTAATGAAATTCTAGAAACACAACTTAAAACACTTCATCATCTACTAAAAAATAATGATATTGCTGCGCATTCTGTAGCTGCAATAGGTATTACCAATCAACGAGAAACGGCTATTGTTTGGCATAAAAATACGGGGCAACCCATTTATAATGCCATCGTTTGGCAAGATAAACGTACCGCTTCTATTTGCGAAAATTTAAAAGAAAACGGACTAGAAGCATATATTAAAAACACTACAGGCTTGGTAGTTGATTCCTACTTCTCTGGCACGAAAATCAACTGGATTTTAAATAACGTTAAAGGCGCGAAAGAACAGGCTGAAAAAGGAGAATTATTATTTGGTACGGTTGACACATGGCTCGTTTGGAATCTTACCAATAAACAAGTACACATCACAGATTATAGCAACGCTTCGCGTACCATGGTCTATAATATAAAATCACTCTCATGGGATGAAAAATTGCTCAAAGCACTTGAAATTCCGATCTCTATGCTGCCAGAAGTCAAGCCTTCGAGTTATCATTTTGGTGATTATGAACTTGATGGCATAAAAATTCCTATTGCTGGTATAGCCGGAGACCAACAGGCTGCACTTTTTGGGCAAGCTTGTTTTGAAAAAGGAGAAGCTAAAAACACTTATGGTACAGGGTGCTTTATGCTTATGAATACAGGCAAAGAACCTCAATTTTCAGAAAACGGATTGTTAACCACCATCGCCTGGGGTATCGATGATAAAGTATATTATGCTTTAGAAGGTAGTGTTTTCGTTGCAGGTGCTGCCATTCAGTGGTTACGCGATGGTTTAGAGCTTATAAAAGATGCGAAAGAAACAGAAATTTTGGCAGCTTCTGTAGAAACAGATGATGTAGTTGTAGTTCCTGCTTTTGCAGGATTAGGAGCACCCTATTGGGATATGTATGCGCGTGGCGCTATTTTCGGTCTTACCAGAGATACAGGTAAAAATCATCTTATAAAAGCTACATTGCAATCGTTAGCTTATCAGACAAAAGATTTAGCGAATGCCATGCAAGAAGATGCAAAGGCTATTATAACCTCACTTAAAGTGGATGGAGGAGCATGTGCAAATAATCTACTGATGCAATTTCAGGCAGATATATTGGATGCTACTATTGAGCGACCAAAAAATATAGAATCTACCGCTTTAGGTGCGGCATATCTTGCAGGAATCAAAGTTGGATTATGGAAAAAAGAAACCATTATTAAGAATAAAAACATCGAACAGTCTTTTTCACCAAAAATGGATGCCGACATACGAGCAAAACTTTACAAAAAATGGAAAAAAGCAGTTGAGAGAAGTATGAACTGGATAGAAGAGTAATTATGAAGAAAGATATCGAAATTCCTGAAGTTTCAGGTGTTTATATGGCAATTATCCATTCGTATAACGAAGTTTTTAAAACCAATGATTGGAATGCTTATATTATTAATGATAAAGAGCAAGCCTTAGAAATGGTTTTGATCGTTTCTCATGGTTTTGATGGGGATACTAAAACCTCAACCATGCGGCATAAGTTAGAAAAACTTCCAGCTAAATCGGGGGCTAAGGTAGAATTAATGCAAGATGAAGTTTTAAAACTCAACAATGAATTTAAACTTACTTTTTTTGCTGAGAATACATTATACGAAAAGACCTTTCTTTTTAAAAAAAACAGTATTAAAGAAAGTGCCTTACGGCACATTTCAATCTTAAATGAACGTGGAATTATAGCGAAATAACAATGGCAAAATTTTATGATCGTATTCCAAAAAGAGTACAAGATTTTATTGAGAACCAGAAGTTATTCTTTGTCGCTACCGCACCTAAAAATGGTAGTATCAATCTTTCCCCTAAGGGCATGGATTCATTTAAAATCTTAAATGATAAGCAAGTGATGTGGTTAAGTGTAACAGGAAGTGGTAATGAAACTGCAGCTCATGTATTAGAAAATGGTAGAATGACGATTATGTTTTGTGCATTTAAAGGGCCACCGAATATTGTTCGTTTATATGGTCAAGCGCAAGAAATAAAACCTACAGACAACCATTGGAATCAATTATACGCATCATTTGAAGCCCTCCCAGGCTCCAGACAAATCTTCATTTTAGACTTAGAAAAAGTGCAAACGTCTTGTGGTATGTCAATTCCCTTTTACGAATATATCGGTGAACGAGAACAACTTAATGATTGGGCTAAGGTAAAAACACAAGAAGAACTAGAAGCCTATTGGCAAGAAAGAAACACAAAGAGTATAGACGGATTACCCACAGGAATTTAATTATATGCAGACCTTTTCATATTTCGACAGAGAACAAATTACCAGAAGATTAAAATCAACTGAGTTTGACATACTTATTATCGGTGGCGGAATCACAGGTGCTGGTATTGCGCTTGACGCTGCATCTCGCGGTATGAAAGTAGCACTTGTAGAGAAAAATGACTTTGCATCGGGCACCAGTAGTAAATCAACAAAATTAGTACACGGAGGTTTGCGGTACCTAAAACAATTTGATTTTTGGTTGGTGAAAGAAGTAGGTACAGAACGGGCTATCGTACATAAATTGGCTCCTCATTTAGTCATTCCCGAAAAAATGATACTCCCTCTAATTGAAGGAGGCACGTATGGAACATGGTTAACCTCTATCGGACTTAAAGTATATGATATTCTCGCTGCTGTTGAAGGTGATGATAAACGTAAAATGTTGAATAAAAAACAAGCCCTTAAAAAAGAACCGTTACTACCTGAAGAAATATTAAAAGGAGCCGGTTATTATGCTGAATACAGAACAGATGATGCGCGTTTGACCATAGAAATTATTAAAACTGCACTTAGGTACCGTGCTACTGCTATTAATTATGTAAAAGCTGAAGAATTTATTTACAAGAAAAAACGTGTTGTAGGTGCCACCGTAAAAGATTCTTTTACGAATGAAACATATGCTATTAGAGCAAAATACGTAGTCAATGCTGCTGGACCTTGGGTTGATGAATTACGTGAAATCAACCAGTCTAAAAAAGGTAAAAAACTGCAATTAACGAAAGGAATTCATTTGGTAGTTCCTTATGAAAAACTTCCTGTAAAACAATCGGTTTATTTTGATGTACCAGATGGAAGAATGATGTTTGCCATACCCAGAGGAAAAGTAACTTATTTCGGTACAACCGATACCAAATATGAGTTCGATAAAGATACCATACCGATCACCTTAGTAGATGCCACGTATCTAATAAGTGCTGTCAATAACATGTTTCCAAATATTGAACTTACGCTTGATGATATTGAATCGAGTTGGGCAGGTTTGCGCCCTTTAATCTTTGAAGAAGGGAAATCGGCTTCTGAGTTATCAAGAAAAGATGAAATTTTTTATTCTGACACAAAACTTATTTCTATTGCTGGAGGTAAATTAACAGGTTACCGTAAAATGGCTGAGCGTGTTGTGAGTATGGTGGCTAGAAAGTTAAAAAAACGTTTCGAACAAGAATTTGATGAGGTAAGCACTGATGAAATTATGCTTACCAAAAAGCCTTTTAAAAATTATAAAGAAGTACAATCCTATATTACTGCTATAGTAAACAAAATTAAATCTAAAGGCTTAACAAAAGTAGATGCTTCTTATTTAGTACATAATTATGGTAAGCAAACAGATATCATCATGAAGAGTTTCGATAGATTTGAAGACAAAGATGTTGCGAAACGACTCATAAAAGCAGAATTAGATTTTTGCCTAAAAAATGAAATGGTTTGTACACCCTTAGACTTTATTACACGTAGAACAGGACGTTTATTCTTTGATAAAAAGAATACAGATGACTTACAAGATATTGTTATAAATGAGTTTGCATCTTGCCATAATTGGAACAAAACAACTCTTAATCGTTATAAAAGAGAATTAAATAATAGGTTAGCTGAAGTTACTAATTTTCAATAAAGACTAAGCTGTTTCTTCATGTTTTTCATGTGCTTCTAAATCTTTAGACAAATCTAATTTTCTAAACGTTGGCGACACCAAACCAGTGGTTATAACCGTGATTAATGTCATCGTTCCGCCAAAAACTACGGCAGTCACAGTACCCATTAACTTGGCCGTTAAACCGCTTTCAAAAGCACCTAATTCATTAGAAGAACCGACAAACATAGAGTTTACAGAAGCAACTCTCCCTCTCATATTATCGGGTGTTTTAAGTTGTAAAATTGTCTGACGTATCACCATAGAAACACCATCGGTTACACCACTAAAGAACAAAGCCACAATCGAAATCCAAAATGTTGTTGATAATCCGAAAACAATGATACAAAGCCCGAAGCCAAATACAGCAATCAATAATTTCATTCCTGCATTTTTACTAATAGGTAAATACGCAGTAATCAACATGGTAATGGCAGCACCCACAGCTGGAGCAGCTCTCAGCGCTCCAAATCCTTCTGGACCTACTTTTAAAATATCTTGCGCATAAATAGGTAACAATGCTACGGCACCACCAAACAGTACAGAAATCATATCTAACGTGATGGCACCAAAGATAGCTTTGGTTTTATATACAAATCGTACACCTTCTTTCAAACTTTGCCATACAGGCTCTCCTATTTTTGGATTTAGAATTGGTTTCTTTTTTATAAAAAATACTAAATATAAGGAAAGCATAACCAAACCAAAAACAATTGCCAAAGACCAATGCACTCCTATCCAATAGATGGAAAATCCTGCGAAAGCAGGTCCTAAAACGGATGCTATCTGCCAGGTAGAACTACTCCAGGTAGCAGCATTGGGATACAATCTTTTAGGAACGATCAATGCGATTAAAGAAAATATGGTAGGCCCAAAAAATGAGCGTAAAAACCCACCAAAAAACACCAAAGTATAAATACCGTATAAAACGGAATTTTTATTCCATCCGTCTATAAATTTAGGCCATGTTAGAAAAAATAATCCTAAACTAATCAATGAAAATGCTGCGATACAAAGCGCAAGAAGATTTCGTTTTTCTTTTTGATCTACAATGTGTCCTGCAAATAGTGCCATAGAGACCGCAGGAATTACTTCCATTAAACCAATAATACCTAATGATAACGGATCTTTCGTAAGGCTATACACCTGCCATTCTATAATGATGAATTGCATAGACCATCCGAAAACTAAAAAAAAACGTACTAACAAAAAGATGTTGAACTCTTTAAATCTGAGTGAAGCATAGGGATCCTTCTTTTTCATAAAAAAGATTATTTTAACTTCATATTCATTAAAATAGAAAATGTTTCGTTAATATCTTCTTCTTTAACCACAATAGTCACCTCATGTGTAGAGGATATTACTTCTTGAACTGAAATATTCGCCCAAGCAATTTGCTTTAAAATGTAGTAATAAATACCCGATTGTTCTGTATTCTCTTTAGGTAACTTTATTGTTAAAGAAGCTAACGTTGCCTGTGAATAAAGTTTGACTTCATTTTTAAAGATAGTTTCTATCTTATCCTTTTGTGAAGTGTTAATAATAAGATTTGTTTCAAAAACACCTTGTGAAATTGTAAAAAAACTATCTTGATGATCTTGAACTTCTTTTAATAAAGTCGTAATATTTTTAAGTAATGATGTTGAGTTTTTAAAAGTATAACTACTCAAATCTGAGCGCACTATAAAATCACCTGATGAAATCGCCATCTTTTTGATATTACGGCGCACTTTTAAAACATTAGAAGGTGACAATCTATTGATGGCCATCATAATAGCACCGTCTTTAACTTCTTTTTTAAGAACATTTTCTACCTCAGGTTTTATAACACGTGCTAGAGAAGATACATTTATTAGTTTATCGTATAATGCTTCTTCAATAAATGGTGTTTTACTAACAATAGAAACTACCGCTTCTTGTATGGTTTTCATGTTTAATTTTGTACAATTTGTTTAAAAAACAAAAGTATGTTAATTTTTATATTCAGAAGTAACTATCACTTAACTATTTTTATCTTATAGATTGTTCATAGATTTTAATAGATTTGTCAGATAAACTAATAAAAACTAAGAAAGTATGTCTGAAGAAAATAAAAATCTAGGAGATGATTTACAAGAAGGATTCGAAAACGCTAGTGAAAAAGTGAGTGAAGCTACTCATGAGTCTGGAGAAAAACTAGCGGATCTCGCTGGTGAAGCAAAAGAAGCAGCAAGTAAAGCAGCTGATGTAATTAGTGAAAAAACAGCTGATCTACGCGAAGAGACTGCTGATGCATTAGAAAATGCTAAAGAAGTGGCTGGCAATGTAGCAGAGCAAGTAGGTGAAAAAGCTAGTGAACTCAAACAAGACGCTAAAGAATTTGCTAGTAAAGCAAGTGAAGTTATTGGTGAAAAAACGGCTGATCTACGCGAAGGGGCTGCTGATGCATTTGAGAATGCTAAAGAAGTGGCTGGCAATGTGGCAGAGCAAGTAGGTGAAAAAGCTAGTGAACTCAAACAAGATGCAAAAGAATTTGCTAGTAAGGCAAGTGAAGTTATTGGTGAAAAAACGGCTGATCTAAAAGAAAATGCAAAAGAAGTTTTTGCTGATGTAAAAGAAGAAACAGCAGAATTTGTTGAAGATGCAAAAGAAGTATTAGGCAATGTTACTGAAAAAGCAGGTGACTTTGCAGAAGATGCTGGTGAAAAATTAGCCGATCTTGCTAGTGATGCAAAAGAAGAATTAAAAGAAGCGACAGGGAAAACCAAGAATTTCTTTCAACGCTTGTTTGGTAAATAAAATAAAAGAGGCTTAGGCCTCTTTTTTATTTTCAGATAATTTTTGTTCTAGTTCTGCCTGAAATTCCTCCATAACAGGTTTTACAGTGCTTTCTGGTATATCGGCAATACGAATATACATTAAACCATCTATAGCATTATTAAATTTTGGATCAACGTTAAACGCCACTAATCTAGCATTCTGCTTTACATATTTTTTAAGAAGCACAGGCATACGTAAACTACCAGGCTCTATCTCATCAATAATTTTATCAAACTTAACCATATCGGCTTGACTCTCATCAAAAACAAAGTCTTTATCAGCATCTTTTAATTGTACTTTATATTCCTTTTTTGGATGGATGTACTGTGCTAAATAGGGATCATAATAATGAGACTTCATAAATTCAATCATCAAAGACTTAGAGAAATTCGAAAACTGATTACTAATACTCACACCACCCATTAAGTATTTATATTCAGGATAACGTAATGTAACATGCACAATACCTTTCCACAACAGAAATAAAGGCATTGGTTTTTGTTGATATTCTTTAATGATAAATGCCCTTCCCATTTCAATAGTTTGCGACATCATTATATTTAATTCAGGCTCTAAACGGAAGAGTGTATTTATATAAAATCCGTTTAAACCATACTTTGAATTGATATCTTTTCCAAGCCCCATACGATAAGCACCTACTACCTTCTCAGCTTGGTTGTCCCACAAAAACATATGATGGTAATAATTATCATATTCATCTAAGTCTATCGCATTGTTTGTTCCTTCACCAACTGCTCTAAACGTAATCTCTCGTAAACGACCAATCTCTCTTAAAACACTAGGTATCATATTACTTGAAGTAAAAAATACTTCATAACTTTTACTCTCGAGTAATCGAGTATCATTATCGCGTAAACGATTAACCTCAGCAACGACACTTTCTTTAGAAACGGGTTCTATAATGTCTTTGGGTTGTTTAGGAATTTTAAGATTAGGCTTCTTAATTAGAGTTTTATCTGCCTGAAAAGGATTTGCAAGCATATATGTTTTCTTTCGAATAAATGCATGAAATTCATCAATTTTATCATGCTGTTCTTGATCTTTTACAGAAATAGGCTTTCCTATTCTTACTTTAATAGTTCGGCTCTTTTGCGTTAGCAATTCAGAGGGTAGTTTCGCCGTTCTTAGTGTACCACTTATTCTGGAAAGAAAATAAAATAATTTACTATTCTTCGCATGAAAATAAATAGGAATAACAGGTACTTTCGCTCTATGTATCAATTTTATTGCACCTTCTTCCCAAGGCTTATCAACAATTAATTTTTCATCTTTGTACGTAGAAACTTCACCTGCTGGGAATATCCCCAAAGGCGCACCACTCTTTAAATGTAACAATGCATTTTTGATCCCTGAAACACTAGATTGCGCATCTTTTCTATCTTCAAAAGGATTCACTGGCATTACATAGGGTTTCAGTGGCTCTATTCTATGTAACAGAAAATTGGCTATAATTTTAAAATCTGGTCTTTTTTCAACAAGTAATTTTAATAATAGAATACCATCTATACCTCCTAAAGGGTGATTTGATATTGTAATGAATGACCCTTCTTTAGGGATTCTTTTTAAATCTTCTTCGGGAACTTCAAAATCTATTTGAACTTCATTCAGAATGGCATTTAAGAAGGTAATATCGTTTTTATCTTTATGCTTATTGTAAATTTGATTGAGCTTAGAAACGCGAAGTACTTTTAGCAAAATCCATCCTATAAAGGTTCCTAAAAACCCATATTTATCAAGATTTACAACCTTTGCTATTTCTTTTGCCGAAACTAAACTCATGGATAAAATTAGAGAATCCCAAATATAGAAAAAACTAGGCAATCACAATCTGTACCGTCTCTTGAGTTACTTGTTTTAACAATACTTTATTAGTACGTTCAATTTCTTGGATAGATTCTGGTGTAAAATGCCTAATAGTATATAGCGTAGCATTGGTATGATAATGTATATCAAACTTATCTTTTAGCTCAACTAACAAGCTTTCAAATTTATTATATTTATCATCCATACAAACAGAAAAGCTTATAGCAGAATTTTGTATAAGATTTACCTTCATCTTATAAAGATGTAGTAACTTAAAGATCTCACTTATATTATGTTCTACTATAAAAGAAAAATCTATTGAAGATATTGATAATAGAATCTGCTCTTTTTTAACAATAAAACAAGGTAATTCAGGGACAATTTTATGACCCTTAGTAACTCGTGTTCCATCATTTAAAGGATTTACAAAAGATTTTACATACAAGGGTATTTCTTTTCTTTGTAGAGGTTGTAGTGTTTTTGGATGTATTACCGAAGCACCATAAAAAGCCAATTCTATCGCCTCTTCATAAGAAATTTGTTCTAGTAATTGCGTTTTTTTAAAATGTCTTGGGTCAGCATTTAACACGCCAGCAACATCTTTCCATATGGTAACACTATCTGCATCAAAACAGTAGGCAAAAATACCTGCTGTATAATCTGAACCCTCTCTACCTAAAGTGGTCGTATTACCTCTAGCATCACGTCCCAAAAATCCTTGAGTAATAAATAAGGTTCCATTTTTTATGATGTTTTTTATTCTGTTTTCTGTTGCGTTCCAATTGACTTTGGCATCTCTGTAATAACTATCTGTTTGCACAAACTCACGTACGTCTAACCAAGTATTTTCAACGTGAATGTTTTTAAGATATTTACTTAAAATCGTCGTAGAAATTAATTCTGCCTGGCTTACAATCTGATCATAGATATAATTATAATCGGTCGATTCATTTTCAGCAAAAAAGAAAACCACCTTAGAAAAGAATACATCTATTTTATGAATTACATGCGAAGCTTTATCTTCAAAAAGATCATTAATAATCGCATAGTGATATTCTTTTATTTCATCTAAAATATCTTGAAGACCATCCGTTTTATGGTAATAAGCCTGTGTAAGTTTTTCGAAAGCATTGGTCATTTTTCCCATTGCAGAAACTACCAGAAAAACATCATCAGCACCCACTTGCTGAAGAACCTTTGCTACATTTTTTACTCCACTTGCATCTTTTATAGATGCACCACCAAACTTAAATACTCTCATTATTGCGCTAGATAATTTTTCATTTGAACTCTGTTCATTTGACACAAATTCCAGTTCTCTATCATCGTAACACCTGTGCTTACATAAAAATCTATTGCTGGTTTATTCCAGTCGATTACTTCCCACTCTACTCTACCTGCTTCTTGTGTATAAGCAGTCTTAATTACTTCGGTATATAATGCTTTGCCTATTCCTTTTCCTCTATAATTATTATTTACAATTAAATCTTCTAGGTGTAATGATTTTCCTTCCCAAGTAGAATATCGTTTGTAATATAAAGCCATCCCTACAATATCATGATTACTTTCAGCAATAAAAACCTCAAATTCAGGATGTTCCTTAAAACCATCGCACTCCAAATCTTGAACAGAAATTTTTACAGCATCGGGCTCTTTTTCATAAATAGCTAATTCTTGAATTAGTTTGTGAACAGCCTTCATATCTTCTTTTTTTCCTTTACGGATTTGAAAATTCATACTGTAAAAATTAAAGTTTGGCTAAAGTAAAAAACTTTTTAAAAGTAGTGCGAAAACGTTATAGTTTTAAAAAGAAAAGCGATATTTGTGCAAAATTCAACATTACAATTTGCTATGCAAAAACACAGTACGCTGGGAGAGTTTATTATCAGCAATCAAAAGCAATTTAAATATACCTCAGGTGAACTTTCTAGACTTATCAATTCTATTAGACTTGCCGCCAAAGTAGTAAACCATGAAGTAAATAAAGCCGGATTGGTAGATATTTTAGGTGATGCAGGAGATACCAATGTTCAAGGTGAAGATCAGCAAAAGCTTGATGTCTATGCTAATGAAGTTTTTATGAAAAAACTTACAAAAAGGCAAATAGTTTGTGGTATTGCCAGTGAAGAGGAAGACGATTTTGTAACAATTTCTGGTAATAATGAAAAAAATGATAATAAATATGTTGTTTTAATAGATCCGTTAGACGGTTCATCAAATATTGATGTCAATGTTTCTGTGGGTACTATTTTTTCAATTTATCGAAGAGTCACCCAGCCAGGTACACCCGTTCAGATAGAAGACTTTTTACAAAAAGGCGATAACCAGGTAGCTGCTGGTTATATAGTATATGGAACATCTACTATGCTTGTATATACCACAGGGCATGGTGTAAATGGTTTTACTTTAAATCCCGCAATTGGTACTTTTTATTTATCGCATCCTAATATGCAATTTCCTGATACCGGATCGATTTATTCAATAAATGAAGGGTATTATATTCATTTTCCACAAGGCGTAAAAGATTATTTAAAATATTGCCAAATGGAAGAAGAAGACAGACCCTATAAAGCACGTTATATTGGTTCTTTGGTATCTGATTTTCACAGAAATATGATTAAAGGAGGAATTTATATATATCCTACAAGTTCTAAAGCTCCCAAAGGAAAACTACGTTTATTATATGAATGTAATCCTATGGCATTTTTAGCAGAACAAGCTGGTGCAAAAGCTACCGATGGTTATCAACGCATTATGGAAATTCAACCAACAGAACTACACCAACGTGTGCCTTTTTTCTGCGGTAGTAAACATATGGTCTCTAAAGCAGAAGAATTTATGGCTAAATATCCTGAAGATGCTAACTATTAGACCATAGCTGAGATTTTTTCTTTAGTCAGAAAAGGCTTATATATTTCTGGCACAGTGCTTTCATCTAATAAACACCCTACTTTCATTTCTGGGTACATCTCATCATACTTTACTACTTTAGAAATGCCTATCCTTTTATTAATATGTTTTCTTCGTATCTCATTCGGTCCATTTAATCCTGATGCAGCTACCATTTCTAAAAAACTATGAATTGTTTCCTCATGAAAATTTGCAGTTCGTGGTGCTTTATCTTCAACCACCAGTCCCTTCATTAAAGATTTATTTTGCGTAGCAACACCCACTGGGCAGGTGTTATTATTACACAATAGGGCTTGAATACAACCAACAGATAGCATCATAGCACGTGCACTATAACAAATATCTGCACCTAAAGCAATCGCCCTAGCCATATGAAAACCTGTAATAATTTTACCTGAAGCGATTACTTTAATCTCTTTTTTTAAATCGAAACCTACTAAAGTATCATGTACAAAAACCAAGCCTTCTCGTAATGGCATTCCAATAGAATTAGAAAATTCTACTGGAGCCGCACCGGTACCTCCTTCACCTCCATCAACCGCGATGAAATCAGGCATAATTCCTGTTTTTAACATTGCTGTACAGATATCAATAAATTCTTGCTTCTTACCAACACACAATTTAAAACCAACAGGTTTACCACCCGATAAATCTCTTAGTTTTTTGATAAAATGTAATAATCCTTCGGCATCAGAAAAAGCCGAATGCGAGGGTGGAGAATGTACAGCTACACCTGGCTTTACATGACGAATTTTTGCTATCTCCTCTGTATTTTTCTTGGCAGGTAATATACCTCCATGCCCAGGTTTTGCACCTTGTGATAATTTTAATTCAACCATTTTTACCTCAGGACGCGTAGCATTTTGCATATATCTCTCTTCACTAAAACCTCCCTCTTCATTTCTACAACCAAAATAGCCAGTACCAACTTGCCATATTAAATCACCTCCATACTTCAAGTGATATGGACTTACACCTCCCTCACCAGTATTATGTGCAAAATGACCCATTTTAGCTCCTTTATTCAATGCCATAACCGCATTCTTACTTAGAGACCCAAAACTCATCGCAGATATATTTAACAAACTACATGAATAGGGTTGTTTACAGTCTTTTCCGCCAACTACAACTCTCGGAAAATCTTCTTCTTTGGCAACTATTGTCGATGCGTACATAGAATGATCCATCCATTCATAACCAGATCTATACACATTCATTTGGGTTCCAAAAGGAGCCGTATCATTTACTTTTTTAGCACGTTGGTATATTAAGGATCGATATATTCTATTTAAAGGTCTTCCCTCGGTATCAGTTTCAACAAAATACTGCATAATTTCTGGCCTTATAGATTCTAAAGCATAACGAAATCTTCCCAGTAATGGAAAATTTCTGCGTATGGTATGACTTTTTTGCAATACATCATACCAACCCATAAAAAATAAGGGAGCTACAATTATAAATGCCCAAAGAAAAGGTCTCCAGAAATAAGAAACCAATAAAACTAAAATTACCGTAGTTATTGAAATAATAATAAATTGTTCGCGTGCCTTCATAAATAATATTTGGTGCTAAATTTAAGAAATTCATAAAAGTAGTCTAAAGATTACAGCTATATTTGTGCAAATTTATCTTGAATGGGAATTATAAAAGTAGAAAACATTCGTTTGTATGCTTACCATGGATGCCTTGATGAAGAAGGAAAAATAGGTTCAGAATACCGTGTTGATCTTGCTGTAAAAGCAGATTTATCTAAGTCTGCGAAAACAGATAATCTAAATGATACTGTAGATTATGTTCATCTTAATAAAATTGTAAAAGAAGAAATGGCCATACGTTCTAAATTATTAGAAACAGTTGCCGATAAAATTCTAGATCGCATTTTAAGTGAAATAACTATGGTAAAAAAAGCTACTGTTGAAGTTTCTAAGATAAACCCACCTATTGGAGGTAATGTAGCTATGGTAACTATTAAGATGAACAAGAAACGATAATAATGCTCATTTTTATTGTACAAAAAGTTAATTTGGTTAAATTTGTAGCCCATTAAAAATGGCGTCGTGGCCGAGTGGCTAGGCAGAGCTCTGCAAAAGCTTGTACAGCGGTTCGAATCCGCTCGACGCCTCTAGAAAAACCTCACTTTATTCAAGTGAGGTTTTTTGTATTCTTTAACAATTATTTCGCTTATTTTCAGCATATTTGTAAACTTTTTTACCCAAATATGACGATCTATCCTATTCAGACCGGAAATTTTAAACTCGATGGCGGTGCTATGTTTGGTGTAGTACCCAAAACTATTTGGCAAAGAACCAATCCAGCAGATAGCAATAACATGATCGAAATGGGTATGCGCTGTCTGCTTATCGAAGATGGTAATCGCTTGCTATTGATTGATAATGGTTTAGGCAACAAACAATCAGAAAAATTCTTCGGATATTATTACCTATATGGAGATTTTTCCCTTGATGGGGAATTGGCAAAGTTAGGATTTCATCGCGATGATATCACTGATGTGTTTTTAACACACTTGCATTTTGATCATTGTGGAGGAAGCATTCAATGGAATAACAATAAAACAGGATATGAACCTGCTTTCAAAAATGCGAAATTCTGGAGTAACGAAAGTCATTGGCAATGGGCAACGCAACCTAATGCTCGTGAAAAAGCATCTTTTTTAAAAGAAAATATACTGCCTATTCAAGAGAGTGGGCAATTAAACTTTGTGTCAGTCCCAGATACAGAGTATTTAGAAAATTCTGAACTCGGTTTTGGCATTTTATTTGCAAATGGTCATACAGAAAAACAAATGTTACCGCATATTGAATATAAAGGTAAAACAATTGTGTTTATGGCAGATCTATTGCCTACTGTAGGTCATATTCCATTACCGTATGTTATGGGATATGATACTCGACCATTACTAACTTTAGATGAAAAAGCAATATTTATGAATGCCGCTGCTGATAACGAATATTATTTATTCTTAGAACACGATGCTCATAACGAACTGTGCACGGTACAACACACAGAAAAAGGAGTACGACTTAAAAACACATATACATTTAACGAAATATTTAATTAAAATAATGAAGATGAAGATTTTAAAATCAATTTCAGTAGCGTATTTAGCTACATTAATTTTGGTAGCCTGTGGTACAGCAAAAACGACTACGCAAACTACTGCAGAAACCCCTAATACACCCGAAATACCAAAAACTCCAGAAGGGCAACCCATCGTAAACGAAACACCCGTAGTTGCTATTAACATGGTCGCTAAAAAAGGTGAAATGACCGATGCTGAGATAAAAGCGTGGCCTCATATGGATATCTATAAAGATTCTGTACCAGGCATGAGCTTAGATAAAGCTTATAAGTTTTTAAACGGCAAAACGGGTAAAACAGTAATTGTAGGTGTTATTGATTCTGGTATCGATGTTGAGCATGAAGATTTAAAAGATGTTGTTTGGGTAAATGAAGATGAAATTGTCAACAATGGTAAAGATGATGATAACAACGGTTATGTAGATGATATTTACGGATGGAACTTTTTAGGTGGTGAAAAAGGTGCTGCGAATCCAGAGCAATTAGAATTAACGAGAATGGTTCAAAAATGGACCCCTAAATTTGAAGGGAAAACAGCTACAGATATTGAAGAAAAAGATAAGGCTGACTTTGAACTATATACTAAGTTAAAAAAGATAGTTGACGATAAAAGTGCGAATGCGCATAACCAAGTACTACAATATACTGCCATTAAAAATGTGGTAGTACAGGCTAATGATACTATTCAAAAAATACTTGGTAAAAAAGAGTACAACTTACAAGAAGTAAATGGCATTGCCCTAGCTAAGCAAGAGCTTATGCAAGGTAAAGCCATTATTATGAACATTATTGGTTCTGGTGAAACCGTAGAAGGTGCTTTACCGCAGTTAGATGACGCCATCAACCATTATAAAAATCAACTTGATGCGCAATATAAATTAGATTTTAATGGTCGCGTTGCTGGTGATGATCCGTATGATATCAATGACAGAATTTATGGTAATAATGATGTAATTGGTTCTAAAGACGACGAAAGTCATGGTACACATGTATCGGGTATTATTGCTGCCAAACGTAACAATGGCATTGGTATGAATGGCGTGGCAGAAAATGTAAAAATTATGGCAATTCGTGCTGTACCCGATGGTGATGAATATGATAAAGATGTAGCCTTAGCCATTCGTTATGCAGTAGATAATGGTGCGAAAGTAGTGAATATGAGTTTTGGTAAAAGTTATTCACCAAATGCTCAATGGGTATTTGATGCTATAAAATATGCAGCAGATAAAGATGTATTATTAGTGCATGCAGCGGGTAATAGTAGTGAAAATATGGATACAGAAGATAATTTCCCAAATGATGCTAAAGATAAAGTGAACGAAATTGCTGATAATGTAATCACAGTAGGTGCCATGACCCGTCATTATGACGAAAAGTTAGTGGCTTCTTTTTCTAATTTTGGCGCTAAAAACGTTGATATTTTTGCTCCAGGTTTAGAGATTTACTCAACCTTCCCGAAAGATAATTATGAATCTATTCAAGGTACTTCTATGGCTTCACCAGAAGTAGCTGGAGTGGCAGCGCTAATTCGTTCTTACTATCCTACACTTACGGCTAGTCAGGTTAAACACATTATTATGGATTCTGGTATCGAATTCAAAAATGATGTTATTTTGCCAGGTAGTAAAGCTGATTTAGTTCCTTTTAAAAATTTGTCAGTTTCTGGCAAGATATTAAACGCTTACAATGCTTTAAAACTAGCAGAGAAAATAGCGAAAAAATCATAAGTTCGCTTATGCGGAATCTAAAAAAGCGCACTCAAAATTGAGTGCGCTTTTTTTGGTATCATACTTGATATTGGTATCTTGCAGAAGATAATCCAACTAAAATAATTTTATGAGACATATACTAGTAATGCTATGCATGCTGATATCATTAACTACCGTTGCTCAAAGCACCTCCTACTGGCAACAACATGTTGATTACACTATGGAAATCAACATGAATGTAGAGAATTTTCAGTACGACGGAAAACAAAAAATAGTCTATACCAACAATTCTCCTGATACGTTAGACAAGGTTTTTTACCATTTATTTTTTAATGCCTTTCAACCTGGAAGTGAAATGGATGTAAGACTTCAAAATATTAAGGATCCAGATGGTAGAATGACAAATAATATAGGAACCAAAGAAAAACCTATTATAGAAAGTAGAATTTCTAAATTAAAGCCTGACGAAATCGGTTTTATTAAAGTAAATTCTCTAAAACAAAATGGAGAAGATGTTTCGTATGAGTTGTATGGTACGGTATTAAAAGTAATGCTCAACAAACCCATTGCACCTGGCGAAAAAGTGACTTTTGACATGGATTTCAAAGGGCAAGTACCCTTACAAATACGTCGTTCGGGCAGAGATAGTAAAGAGGGTGTAAAATTATCGATGACACAATGGTATCCTAAACTAGCAGAATATGATTTTGAAGGATGGCATGCCAATGCCTATATCGCTAGAGAATTTCATGGTGTTTGGGGTGATTTTGATGTAAAAATCACTATCGACAAAGACTATACAATTGGTGGTTCTGGATATTTGCAAAATCCAAATGAAATCGGACACGGATATGAAACAGAACCTATGAGTAAAAAAGCTATAAGAGCTCGTAAAAAGCAGAAAAAACTTACTTGGCACTTCAAAGCACCCAAAGTACATGATTTTACATGGGCAGCAGATCCAGAATACATACACGACAAAATACAAGGTGAGAATAATGTGACACTTCACTTTTTCTATAAAAAGACCTTAGAAAAAAAGTATTTAGAAAATTGGAAAAATTTACAACCAAAAACAGCTGAGCTTTTATCGTTTTTTAATAAAAATATAGGTGAATATCCTTACAAACAATATTCTGTTATTCAAGGTGGTGACGGTGGTATGGAATACGCTATGTGTACACTTATCACTGGCGAACGTAAATTTGGAAGTCTCGTTGGTGTAACCTCACATGAATTGGCACATACTTGGTTTCAATTTTTACTAGCTACCAATGAGCAAAAGCACGAATGGATGGATGAAGGTTTTACGTCGTATATTTCAAATCTAGCGATGAATCATGTGTTTAACAAGAAGAATGACAATCCTCATGAAGGTGCTTTTCAGAGTTATGCCTATTTAGCAAAATCTGGATTAGAAGAACCACAAACCATGCATGCAGATCGATATAACAATAATATGGCATATGGTATTTCTGCTTATAATAAAGGGCAATTATTCTTAGTACAGTTAGGCTATATTATCGGTGAAGAAAACTTACAAAAAACGATTAAACAGTATTTTGAAGATTTTAAATTTAAGCATCCTACGCCTAATGACGTAAAACGTACTGCAGAAAAAATTTCTGGTTTACAACTCGATTGGTTTCTAAATTATTGGACACAGACTACAAAAACGATAGATTATGAAGTATCAGATATAAATGGAAAAAAAATTTCCTTGAAACGTATTGGAGCTATGCCTATGCCTATAGATCTAAAGGTTACGTATGCAGATGGTACTACAGAAGATTTTTATATTCCTTTACGAATGATGTATGGTAAGAAGCCTACAACAGCTACCACTATTGATAACTGGTTCTGGACTTCACCATCGTATGATTTTGAAGCCAAAAAAGCAGTACAATCTGTAGAGATCGATCCACTACATCAAATGGCAGATATTGATAGAACCAATAATAAAAAGACTACTACGCTAGAAAAAATTAAAGGGTAAATTCATTTACTTGAAATAATAAAGCCGCTCAAAAAAAAGCGGCTTTATTTATATTATATATGTCCCTTCCTAAAATAAGTTGACACAAAATCGACTTATTATGAAAAGTACAGAAAACAAGAGTAGAAAGCGTATTCAACGCGATTACAACTTAGGCTTTAAATTGGCCTTAGTTGCTGAGGTAGAAAAAGGCAACTACACTTACAAACAGATTCAAAAAGCATATGGTATTCAAGGTAGAAATACTGTTTTTGGTTTGGTTGAGAAAACATGATATATTAGATGGGACTAAGCCAAATTTTCATACCAGGCCAAAATCTAAAGAGACACCAGCGCAAAAGATAAAGCGATTATAACAAGAACTGGAAGACGAGAAACTAACAAACCATCTTTTGAACACAATGATTGATGTGTCCGATAAATAATTCGGCACCTCTATTAGAAAAAATCTTTTATCCCAACAATCCAAATCATCAGACAAGGCAAAGGGCTAAACCTCTCACGTTCTTGTAGATTGGCAGGGATAAGTAAACAGGTTGTTTATCAACATATCAAACAAAAAGAAGCACGCGCTAAAGTTTTATCACAGGTAAAACCTTTAGCATTATCCATTCGCAGAGATATGCAAAGAATAGGCACACCTAAGTTGTACTATTTACTAAAGCCAGACCTTGATAGATTACAAATAAAAATAGAGAGAGATGCCTTGTAGTACTTCTTCCTTCTTTTCACATGCTATCATTACTGCCAGCACAGCAATAAGCATTAGTAGTTTTTTCATAATGAATAATTTAAGTTAGATAAGACTAAGTCATAATCTCAAAATAAAGAATTTCTTGAAATCAACTATCCCCAGGGCAAGCCACAGGGGTATTTCGCTGGTTTCATTTTGACATCAGGGTCAAAAACCGAAATCCTATTATTTAGATTCCCGTTTTCACGGGAATGACAATTTCAACGGATACCCCGATGCAAGCATGCGGGGAATTCTTTTCGATTAAACCTTTCACAACGTACTAAGATAATTTAGTTTGTTTCTTAAAATATTTTCTGCGAACTTCGCTTATCAATCGCTAAACGGAATTAAAACTCTACTTAAGCTTAGCGTTGTGTACAAGCTGAATCACTAAATAATCTTATTCTTTAAATAAATGATCTTATCTTTGTTGTATTCTTTTGGATATTATGTATTTAAGGTGAATTATTAACAATGTTTAGAGTTATTAACATCCTACCCTCATCAATGTTGGTACCATATACAAGTTATTAACAAAACAATAGGAAAATGAAAGACTTAACGGCATCTAACATAGATAGACAAAACATATTGAACAACATTTTGGTTCTAAATAATCTTAGAGATTACTTTGGTCTTCCCGGAATGTTATTTCAAGAAGAATATAAATATACAAAGCAACAAATTACTGAATTTTACCAAATAGATTCGGTTACTGTAGAAAGATATCTTGAAAGTAATGAAAGAGAACTGAAACATAATGGATACACCGTTTTAAAAGGTAAAAATTTAAAAGAATTCAAGACTCAATTTGGACACATCCTAAACCTTTCAAGTAAAACATCACAGCTTGGAGTTTTCAACTTTAGATCTTTTTTGAATCTAGGTATGTTATTGGTTGAAAGTGAAATGGCCAAAGCTTTAAGAAGCAAGATTCTTGATATAGTAATAGATACGTTAAATGAAAAATCCGGAGGTTCTACAAAATACATTAATCAACGTGATGAAGACTTTTTGAATACTATTTTGAAAGAACCTCATTATAGAAAAGAATTTACTCAAGCTTTAAATCTCTACATAGACTTAGGGAATTTTAAATACTCTCTCTACACAAGCAAAGTTTATGAATGTATTTTCAAAGAAAATGCCATTGAGTACAAGAAAATTTTAAACTTAAGCGAAAAAGATAATCCAAGGGATACAATGTATGCTGAGATATTAAAATTAATAGCATCTTTTGAAACTGGTTTAGCTCATGAAATGAAAGAAAAATATGATTCTCTTGGACGTAAACTTTCAAAGTCTGAAATGGATCAACTTCTTAAAGATTTTTCAAACCATCCTCTTTTTAAACCTCTTATAGAAGATGCAAGAAGTAAAATGGCAAGTAGAGATTATGGATTTAGAAAAATTTTTCACGATAATTTGAAAAATTATATAAACTCTGTTTCTCAATCTGACTTTGAAAGATTCCTTGGTGAGAAAAGTAAAGCTCTTGAAGAGAGGATAGATGAAAATATAGACGTGTTTAAAAGGTTAAAAAATAGATAAATGCCATTCATATATTTTGATTTTGAATACGCCGTAAAAGAACATGACTATATTATTGAGCATTCGGGTGGATTAACGGGAGCGAAAGATTTGGGTAATTTACATGCTGCTTTAGAGTTTGTTCAAAACGACATATACTATCCTGAATTAGAAGATAAGGTGTCTTATTTATTTTATTCTATAAATAAAAATCATGCTTTCAATGATGGTAATAAAAGATCATCAATAGCTCTAAGTGCATATTTCCTCGAAATTAATGGTCTCGGATATATCATATCAAAGTTTATCGCTCATATGGAAAATATTGCTGTGGATGTTGCAGATAATATTATAGAAAGAGATTTATTGCATGAAATTATTACTTCGATAATTTATGATGATGAGTTTAGTTATGAGTTAAAATTGAAAATTATTGATGCTAAATCTAATAATGGAATATAAATGCCAGTACACAACAAAGAGGTGTATAATTAATTACTACCGAATTCCATCGCAGGAATTCACTTGAAT